>DYKL01000464.1 GCA_020722645.1 Acetofilamentum sp.
CAAAAGCAAGAGGTTATAAGAAAACAGATACAATAAAAGCGGTTATTTATATTTTAACCGGTAAACTTGATTTTTCGATTATTAATCCATTTTGTGCTGCCCACACACTTTTATAAAGAACCAATCAAAAAGATAAATCGTCGAGTTTTATGGTAATAATTACAATTCCAAAAGATTTGAATGTGTAATTTTTCTTAATTATTGAATTTTGATTCAATTTTTTCTCAACTTTAAAATTTTAACAATGAAAAAATTAATATTTACTACATTAATTATTGTGTTATTTCTTACAAATTATTCTCAGAATTTCAGAGATTCTGTTGATGTAATTCACTACAAAATAAATCTAACAATTGATGATTTCTCTGAAAAAAAGATAGAAGGTTATACTCAAATAACCTGTAAACCTATTTTTAATCAGACAAAAAGCATAAAATTTGATTTACTTGATCTTAATGTCGAAAAAATATATGTTGATGAAAAAAAATTCACAAAATGGACTTATAATGATTCGGTAGTTAGTTTGAATTTTAAAACACCAATAGATACTAACGAAATTAAAAACATTACTGTTTATTATTCCGGTCAGCCAGAAGAGGACTCATATTGGGGCGGATTTTACTTTTCAACCAACAACGCATATAATATGGGCGTAGGAATGAACTCCACACCTCACTCATTCGGCAGAGTTTGGTTTCCGTGCATTGACAATTTTACAGATAAAGCAACTTATACTTTTATTATTAAAGTAGATGAAGACTATGAAGCTGTTTGCGGTGGTATTAACACTCCTGTAAAGCTTTATCCCGAAGGATTTGCTATTTATCGCTGGGAGATGAAAAACCCCATACCAACTTATCTTGCTTCTGTTTCTGTTGCTAATTACGAAGTATTAAAACAAACTTATGAAGGTATTGAAAGAAATATCCCGATTGAAATTTACACTTTTACAGGCAAAAAAAGTCTTGCCGAAAAAAGTTTAATTAATCTGCACAAAACCCTTAATGTTTACGAGAATCTTTTTGGAGCATATAGTTGGGATAAAATAGGCTATTCAGAAGTTAATTTTCCGTCAGGGGCTATGGAACACGCCGAAAATATTTCAATCACAAATTATGCTTTTAATGGCTCTTTAAGTGGCGAAACGCTTATTTATCATGAACTGTCTCACAGTTGGTTCGGA
The DNA here is from genome assembly GCA_020722645.1 of Acetofilamentum sp. Classification (GTDB taxonomy): domain Bacteria; phylum Bacteroidota; class Bacteroidia; order Bacteroidales; family JAFGUD01; genus JAFGUD01. The sequence goes on from DYKL01000464.1 coordinate 1,184, forward strand.
AATCTGGTTACTTGCAAAACAGCCTCTGATATGTGGCTTAACGAAGGATGGGCTTCTTATTGCGAGTCAATCTTTATGGAAAACATATACGGTACTCAAAAATTCAGAGATTATAATAGAAACAGACATTTTGAGGTCATACATCTTGCTCATCAAAAAGACCACGGATATAGAGCTGTGGCAAATATGGACATTAATTATACTTATGGAACTACTGTTTATGAAAAAGGTGCCGAAGTTATTCATACTTTGAGATTCTATATGCAAGACAGTTTGTTTTTTCCGGCAGTAAGACATTATCTGTCAAAATTTGCTTTTAAAACAGCTTCAACCGAAGATTTTAAAAATGCTTTGTCAGAATACTCCAAAATAAACCTTGATGATTTTTTTGACTTTTGGGTTTACGACAAAGGATTTAATTTTTTCGAAATTAACAGTTATAATATCATTCAAAATAACCAAAATTTTGATGTTACGGTAAAAGTTGGGCAAAGACTTATTGAAACTGAAAACTACGCTAATTCCAACAAAATTGAAATCAGTTTTATGGACTCATCGTTCAATATAATACATAAAATTTACGAATTTTCAGGCAAAGAAGGAAAGCAAACTTTTTCGATTCCGTTTAAACCGGCTCTTATTATGCTTGATATGTACGAAAAAACTGCTGATGCAACCGTCGACAAATATACTTTTATCGCCGAAAATGGTGTATTTATGTTTGATGAATGTTTATTTGATGCCGAAGTTTATCAAATGTCCGATACTTCTTTTCTTAGAGTTGTTTGCAATTGTATTGAACCTCAAAACATTGAAATGCCCGGTTATTTATTCCAAAAAAATTATTACTGGACTATCGAAGGCATCTGGAATAATGACTTCAAAGCCAAAGGTAAATTTTATCTTACTACTTTAATGGACTTAAATTTCACTAAATTATATAAAGCTAAAAATTTTATATTGATGTACAGAAAAGATAACACTGAAAAATGGCAGCAAGTTGATTTCGAGCATCATTCAGATTATCTGCAAACTGACTTAAAAAAAGGTCAATATGCAATTGCAGTTAAAACCTATGAATAGAATCTTCAAATAATATATCAATAGTTCGGTATATTTTGAAGTAATTCGTTAATATTCAGCAAATTGA
>DYKL01000465.1 GCA_020722645.1 Acetofilamentum sp.
TAATGTGAAATATAGTAAATTTATTTCTGTTGCTACAAAAGTGCCTTTTTTCTAAACAATCGCCCGTAAACCCTACAAACTTGTAAGTAAGTTCCGTTTGAGTGAAAAACCCACACACAATATCCCGCAAAAGACAATTTGTCTTTGTAATCTATTTCTTAAAAAGATTTGTTACAATAACTCACTCTGTTTCGGACAATAGTAATTTGCAATCCGAAAAGACTTTAATACGAATTATTCTTTTCCAAAAAACCGAAGTTTTAAAGTGTTGCTACCATTACAGCTTTAATCGTATGAAGGCGATTTTCAGCCTGATCAAATACAACAGAATTTGGAGATTCAAAAACATCTTCTGTTACTTCCATTCCGTCAAGACCAAATTTCTGGTAGATTTCTTTTCCGATTTTTGTATCTGTGTTGTGGAACGAAGGTAAACAATGCATAAATTTAGCTTTTGGATTTCCTGTTAATTCCATTAATTTTTTATTCACTTGATAAGGCATCAATAATTTAATTCTTTCTTCCCAAACAGAATCAGGTTCTCCCATAGAAACCCAAACATCAGTATGAATAAAATCGCAACCTTTAACAGCGTTAACATCATCTGTAATAGTAATTTTTGCACCTGTCTCTTTTGCAACAGCCATACATTCTTCAATCAATTTTTTGTTAGGCTGTAAAGATTTTGGAGCGATAATTCTGACGTCCATACCTAATTTAGCACCACCAACCAAAAGAGAATTTCCCATATTGTAACGTGCATCGCCTAAATAGGCATAAAAAACCTGACTAAGTGGTTTTTCTGAATGTTCTTGCATTGTCAATAAATCTGCAAGAATTTGAGTTGGATGAAATTCGTTTGTAAGACCGTTCCAAACCGGAACACCTGCATATTTTGCCAATTCTTCTACTATTTCTTGTCCAAAACCTCTGTATTCAATTCCGTCATACATTCTTCCAAGCACTCTTGCGGTATCTTTCATTGTTTCTTTTTGTCCAATCTGAGAACCTGAAGGACCTAAATATGTAACCTGAGCACCTTGGTCATAAGCTGCTACTTCAAAAGCACAACGTGTACGAGTTGAAGCTTTTTCAAAAATTAATGCTATGTTTTTACCTTTTAGCATTTGTTGTTCATAACCACCATATTTTGCCGCTTTTAAGTCAGCCGATAGTTTCAACATAAATTTAATTTCTTCAGGAGTAAAGTCCAAAAGTTTTAAAAAATTTCTGTTTTTAAGATTAAAAGCCATTTTTCTGAGTTTTTGATGTTTAAAAAATTTGCCCAAAAGTAGAAATTCTTTTAAGATTAAATAATAATTAAGATTAATTTTTTGAAATATTTCGGTTTTTATTCTAAATTTGTTAATCCAATTAAAAAAATGCCAAAAAAATATTATTTTTTTAATATTATTGTTTTATTCAACTGTTGTTTTTTCACAAAACAATAAAATCGATTCATTAAAAAAACAAATGGAAATTTGTGAAAATGACACTTGTAATTTTAATTACAGGAATAATTTAATTAATTATTTTGTTTATAAAAATTATGATTCCGCTCATTATTATATATTTCAATGTTTTAAAAAGTACAAATTTTCAGGTTATGAGTATGGATTTACTGTTTGTTCAAAATATTTGTCAAGGATATATGCAGATCAGAGTAAATATTGGCTGGCTTTAAAAATTCTTCATAAATCTTTCAGATTATTAAATGACGATAATAATAAAGTAATTAGTGTCTGCAAGAAAACGCTTAACAAATTGTATATCAACTATTTGCAGAGTTAAAATATTCCTGAATATTTTTAAAAAAAGTTGTTAAAATATTTTGTGGATTTAATTTAAATGCTTAATTTTGAGAAGTTTGAATGAATTAATTTTTCTATCAAAATCCAATTTCAACCAAAGATTCAAAAAAATTAAAATTAGAGAAATAGATTCGATGCACAATATTCAATTTACACATTAAAAATTGAAGATTTGAAAATTAATCAAAAATCGCGAGATGCTACATCAAAATTATTCATAGCATTAAAAGAACTATACACAAATCTTGAATATAACAATCAGTTATTCAGTATTTTAGAAGATGCGATTTTAAAAGGGAAACAAGAAATAGGACGCAAAGGCATGAATTTGTGGCAAATTTTTGTACTTGCTCAAACACGTTTAGCCCTCAATATCAGTTATGATAGATTGCATTGGATGGTTGATAATGACACAGCACTACGCCAACTACTTGGCATAGAGACAGATTACAGATATGAAAAAATAACTTTTGAGTACCAAAACAT
>DYKL01000466.1 GCA_020722645.1 Acetofilamentum sp.
ATTATACCAAACATTAAAATTTGTTACCAACATTCTTTAATAAAAGAGCCAAAAACAACAAATAACAAAATCAATAAAAAGATGATTGTTTTTTTCATAGGGGAATTTTTTAGAAATAATAAACTATCCAAAAGTAATTATAATTTTAAAAAAAATGCAAGTTTCATTGGGGATAAATCAAATATTTTTTTCTTTTGTCAATAAAATCAAGCAATTCTTCTTTCCATAAATTTTCAATTTCTTCGGCTGATTTTCCTTCTTTAATTTTTTGAAGAACATAAGAATTTCCCATCAAAAGATTGAACCAATTTTCATTAGTAATAAAAATAATGTCTTGTGCACATAAGTTATAAAAATCTATAATATATTTCAATGTAAATTTATGTGATATATCCTCATTTCTTAAATCAACTCCATAGCATAATTGCCCTTCCTGAATCGGATTTGTCTGAACATTCTGAATGTCCTGAGGCGTAAAAGTAAAATTTCCGAAACGTTTGTCAGGATAACCAATAACCTGAAACGGGAAATCAGTACCCCTGCCAATACTGAATTTTGTGGCTTCGAAAAAGCAGAGAGATGGATAAAGTCTGATAGAAATGTCATTCGGCAGATTTGGTGAGGGTTTAACGGGTAATGAATAATGCTTTTTATGATTATAATTTTTGACTTTTATAATTGTTAAATCGCATTTTCTGTTGTTTGTCAGCCAATTTTCGCCATTTATCATTAATGCCAGTTCGCCGGCTGTCATACCGTAAACGACAGGTATAGGCAACATCCCCACAAAAGAGCGATAATTGACAGTATCCAAAACCGGTCCGGCAACATAATCACCGTTAGGATTTGGACGGTCTAATATAATCAACGGTTTTTGATATTTGGCACAAGCCTGCATCAATTCGTACATTGAGCTTATATAAGTAAAAAATCTGACTCCGACATCTTGTATATCGTAAATTAAAATATCAACGTCTTTCAAATCTTCTTCTGATGGTCTTTTTTTGCTACCAATCAACGAAATCACAGGTAAACCGGTTGTTTCGTCAATTTCATCGTTAAAATTTTCACCACGCTCTTTATTACCTCTGAAACCGTGTTCAGGTGCGAAAATCTTTTTAATGTTGATTCCCAGACCCAGTAAGGTATCAATCAGATGAGTATTTTCGACCAAAGAACTGTGATTTACAAGCAATGCCACAGATTTATTCTGAATAAGATGCAGATATTCATCAATTTGTTCAGCACCAACATAAATATTGGTATCAATTTCCTGTGTTATCTGATTATTTGCCTGATTTTCATTTGAATTAGCATCATTCTGAGAATCACCACAAGAAATACTTATTAATAAAATCAGAAAATAAAAAGTAATCTTTTTTGTCATATTTTTTTATTATATATAATCACACATCATACATCACACATCACACATCTAACATCATACATCATACATCAATGAAATTTCACCTTCAAAAACTTTAACTGCATTACCTTTAAGGTAAACATCAACGAATTTTTCATTAAAATGTTCAAAAGAGACGTTCAGTTTACCACCTTTTGCTACAACATCAAGCGACTTAATGTTTTTAAAAAAATTCATAGCAGAAACCAATGCAGAAGCTACTACTCCGGTTCCACAAGAAAGAGTCTCATTTTCAACACCTTTTTCATAGGTTCGTACTTTAATATAATTATCAAAAATCTGTACAAAATTGACATTTGTTCCGTTAGGCTGAAATAGCTTATTGTATCGAATCGGCAGAGCTTCTTTTACAAGGTCTATTTTTTCGACATCATCAACAAAAACTACAGAATGTGGAGTACCTGTGTTCAAATAAAAGAAATTGTCATATTTTTTTATAATATCAACATTTTGCATTTTTAAAACGACTTCGTCATTATCAAAAAAAGCAGAATGTTGTCCGTCTTTTGCAATAAATGTGGTTTGATTTTCAATAATTCCAAGAAATCGGGCGAAGGCGACAATACATCTTGCACCATTGCCGCAAAAAGTGGCTTCGGAACCGTCAGGGTTATAAAATTTCATTTCAAAATCAAAATTTTCATGATTTTTCAAAATTAAAAGCCCATCTGAACCAATTCCGAAATTTCTGTTACATAACGACTTAATTTCGTCGCCTGTGATATTTATTTTATTTGATCGGTCGTCAATTATTATAAAATCGTTGCCTGTACCGTGATATTTATAGAAGTGCATTGTTTTTTGTTAAATTGTTTCATTGTTTCATTGCTTCATTGTTTCATTGCTTCATTGTTTCATTGCTT
>DYKL01000467.1 GCA_020722645.1 Acetofilamentum sp.
ACTTTTAATGTTAAAATGGAATGGCGTTTTATCTATACTAAATTAACAATGCCATTATTTGATGTTTTCCTTTTCAACTGAATTAAATTTGCCCATTTTCGATTTTGGCGATAATTTCTTCAATCATTCTGTCTTCTTCGGTATCAACGTCATATTCGGTTTTCAGATTAGAGCCGAAAATCAGTGCAAGTGTTTGCCAGAATACGGCATTCATATCGCCTTTGAATTCGTCAATAACCTCGTAGGTAGTGTGTGAAGTTTGTCTATCAACAAGTTTAATAAGTAAACGACCTTGTGTAATAGTCAGATTTATCAGAGATTCTTCGTATTGATTTCTCAGTTCCTTTTCTTTACTTTTTATATATTTTTTCTGTTCGGAACGATCAGGAATATAAGCTAAATCTCTTTCAATTTCGTAATAAAAATTTCCGATTAAAACAGCATAAGGATACACGGTTTTTACGTTATAAGTCAATTTATCGTATTTTTGTTTTTGTCGTTCATTTTTGAATTTGCGTTCGGGCATAATAACCACTTTGTAAAGTTTTACGTGCGGGAAAGTATCGCCGTCTATGACTAATCCAGTACAAAAAAAACCGCCTCGCGACTTGATAATATTTGTATAAGTGGGAACTTCAATTACTTTTTTTGTTTGCGAATAAGCAAAAAAAGGAAGTAAAGCCAAAATCAAAGAAATTATTTTTTTCATAGTCAATGAGAATTAGTTATAAAGTTAAATGTTTAAAGTTTATAAAGTTTGTAATGACAGCAGTTTAGCTGCTAAATATTTATATTTAGCCATAAAAATTAAGTAAAAACTTTTGACTTTCAACTTGTCCTTCTGAGCACTAATTGCAAAGCAATTAGCCTCGAAGGAAACTTTAAACTCCACATTATTTAATAATATGGTTTAATTTACTATTTCATAAACGTATATAATGAAAAATTTGTTCCAAAGTTAAGAAAAATTGACGTTAAAAAACGTAAAAATTAGAAATTTTGTTATTTTGATGTGAAAAAATTACGTGTAATAAAACGAATCGGGTAATTTGAAATTAAAAAACCAATAGCCATTACAACAGCAAAAACCAAAACAGTATCAGAAAAATGGACTTGGACAGGATAAGAATTTGAAATAAAAGAGCCGCTTGTAGGAAATTTTAAAAAACCGAATATTTGTTGAGCCAAAGCGATTATAAGCCCTAAAATCAGTCCTACTACCGCACCAATTGCAGAAATCAACCAACCGTTGAAAAGAAAAATTTTACGGATAGTTTCCAAATCAGCACCAAGAGAAATGAGCGTATTTATGTCGGATTTTTTTTCGATTATTAGCATTATCATAGTCCCGACGATATTAAAAGATGAGACGAGCAAAATAAAAGAAAGTATTAAAAATATCGCAAAACGCTCCGATTTCATTATTTTATAAACAAGTTCCTTTTGTTCGTATCTGTTTTTGACAATGAAATTATCACCAATCAGCTCCTGTATTTCTTGTTGAACTTTATTTGTTTTGGAATTTTTGATGAGCTTAATTTCAACGGCAGTTGCTCTGTTACCGTAATCCATAAGTTCCCTTGCAAATTCGATAGGAATAATAACATATTTGTCGTCAATTTCCTGTTGAATAGCAAAAATACCGGAAACCGACAAAGCCTGACTGTTAAAAGCATTTTCAGGTGTCAAAGTAATACCTTCTTGCCTGATGGGAGCCCAAATTTTGAGCGGAAAAATAAGTTTTGTCGTAATTCCAAGTCTCGCCGCAATGCCGTAACCAACAACTGCATAATATCTTGGATTTTCTTCCAAAACAAAATCGCCGTCAAATACCATACTGTCTATGCCTGTTACATTTTTAAAATTTTCATCAACTGCTTTTAAGGTCGCAACAATTTGTTTTTTATCATATTCAAAAAGTGCATTTTCTTCGATTACATAAGAAATGTATGCAACTTCATTTTTATTTTTAATATTATTAAACAAAACGCTGTCAATTTCAAAACTTTTTCCCTCTTTCAGTTCAATTCTCAAATCAGGGTCAAAAGTACTGAATAACGAACTCACAAGGTTCTCAATCCCGTTAAAAACAGACAATACAATAATGAAAGCCATTGTTCCGAACGCTACTCCAATCAACGAAATCAGAGATATGATATTTATTACGTTAGTTGATTTCTTTGATAAAAAATATTTTTTTGCAACGAGAAATGAAAAATTCATCTGTTTTGATACATAATTTGTTGCAAAGAAAACAAATTACAAATTAATATT
>DYKL01000041.1:106-15423 GCA_020722645.1 Acetofilamentum sp.
ATATTATAATCGATTTTTATTTCGTTCATATTCAATACTTTAAAAAGTAATGTACAAAAATTGCATTAAACTTAGGTAATTAAAAAGCCTTCAAAATTTTTTGAAGGCTTTTTTTTAGGTTTTATTAAACTTTCATTTGAAAAAATTTGCACAATATTTGAAAATAAAGCGACATAACATCTAATTATTTAACTATATAAATACGTTACTATGACAAAAAAAATCACATTCATCATTTTAGCAGTAATTTTTGCTTTATCTATTTCTTCCTGTAAAAATTCAAAAGGAAGCGAGGAAAATTCAGAGTCACAAAATCAAACCACTGAAATTGTTGATAATAATAACGAACAAGTAAACAACAACAACAACAATAATGTTGTTGATGAAAACGACACAAACACCAATACTGACAATTCAAACTCTAATAAAATCTCCTCTCCAACCGACGGAAAAGTTCATAAAATAACATCAGAAGATTTCAAGAATAACATCTTTGATTATATGACAAATGCACAATGGGAATATAAAGGCACTTTACCTTGTATAATTGATTTTTATGCAGATTGGTGTGGACCTTGCAAAATGATTGCTCCGATAATGGAAGAATTGGCAGCCGAATATAAAGGTCAGGTTGTCTTTTATAAAATTGATGTAGATAAAGAACAAGAAATAGCTTCTGTATTCGGAATTCAAAGCATACCTTCGGTTTTATATATTCCTGCAAATGCAGACCCGCAGATGTCAGTTGGTGCAATGCAAAAAGAAGGTTATATTGATGCTATCAATAAAATTTTACTTACCAAATAAAACTGACATTTTTTCAGTTTTTTAAAATGGTATATGTTTTGAGTTATTAAACAGAGAATATAAAATTCACAAAATGCCTACATATTTAATTATTATTTTAAGTGTTATTGGAATAATAGCTATTGTATTTGGAATAATGATTTTCAGATTTAAGAAAAAAATTACAAATTATGATTTTAAAAATGATAGCAAAAAAATTATTATCTTAAATGACAATACTTTTTATCATAAAATTTCTAATGATATAGCTTTGGTCGATTTTTGGGCAGAATGGTGCCAACCATGCAAAATTCAGTCTCCTATTGTTAGCGAAATTGCCGAAGAAATGAGTGATAAAATCAAAATTTGTAAACTTGATGTAGAAAAAAATAAAAAAGTTCCTTCAAAACTAAACATAAGAAATATCCCGACAGTAATTCTTTTCAAAAATGGTAAAGAAGTTGAAAGATTTGTTGGAATTAAGACAAAAAATACTTTAAAAAAATCAATATCAAAACATTTGACTATTTAAAATTTTGAAATTATGGAACTTACAAATGTAAATTCAAAAGACGAACTTCTTCAAAAACTTCTGGAAAACGAAAAAAATTATGTTTTGATTTACAAAAGCGGTTCAGAACAAAGCGATTGTGCTTTTAACAATATTGCAAAAATAAACGGATTAAATGATCTTTATTTTTATGTAGTTGATGTAAACAAGATTAAAGACATTCACACTCACTTTTCTGTCAGCTCAGCTCCTACTCTTTTGGAATTTCATAAAGACAAAATGACAAAGACTGTTAAAGGTTGCAACGAACCAAATTTTTACAAATCGTTTATAACAAATACAGTTGCTGTTGTTAATGCACAGGGAGAAAGTAAAACCCAAAAAAAAGTTACTGTTTACTCTACACCTACCTGTTCTTGGTGCACAAGGCTAAAAAAATATTTAGACCAAAACGGAATAAAATACAGAGATATTGATGTATCAAAAGACCAGAAAGCAGCCGAAGAATTAGTCAAAAGAAGCGGACAACAAGGCGTTCCGCAAACAGACATTAACGGACAAATAATTGTTGGTTTCGACAAACAAAAAATTGACAAATTATTAGATATAAAAAGCTAAAAACCAGATTTTTATATAATTTATTTCAACTAACACTTAAAATATTGTAAAATGAAAGAATTACAACCAATTAACCAAAATGTTCTTATTGAAATTGCAGAAGAAAAAGAACAAAAAACTTCATCAGGAATTTATATTCCCGAAACCGCAAAAGAAAAAAAAGCATTCGGAAAAGTAGTATCAATGAGTAATATCGAAAATCCCGAAATTTCGGTTGGTGAAACCGTTTTGTACAAAGAATATTCCGGAACAAAAGTGGAATTTGAAGGTAAAAACTACTTGGTTATCCAATATGCTGACATTTTGGCAAAAATTGTTGAGACAGAAGAAATCTAAACAAAAAATCCGTTGAAAAAATCAACGGATTTTTTTTATTTCAAAAACCACCACCCCAATTGAAATTTCACACCAAAATGAGGACCCCATTCATTTTCATCGAAATCTTTCAAAAACAAAGTTTTACCGTATTGTACTCCTATGTTCATTGCAAAACGTGATTTCCATGCAAAAGAATATCCCGGTTCTATAGCAAAAGTCAAGGCATAATGATTATCAAACAAATTTCTTGAACTTCCGTATATTGGTGCAATATAAAAACCGGCAGATTTATCAGCCTTCAATTCTTTCTTTTTATCATTATCGGCAATGCAACAGATGTTCCGATATTTGAAATGCCTTTATCAATAGTACCAAAATGGTAATTAAAAATTGTAACTGCCCTGAAATCAATTCTTTTAGTTACAGCCACACGAAAAACTGCGGGAAATACATTTAAATCAAACTCGCCTTTATCATAATATTTTTCAATAGTTACAGAAGGCTCTAAACCAACAAAAAAATTTCTTTGTCCCTTGACATTTATCGACGAAAGAATTATGAATAAACCCAATATAAAAATTAACCGTTTCATAATATTTATTTTTCTTTTTTGATATTTTGCAAAAACCAAGCCTAAAATACAACTATCACATTTTCAAGCTAATACTGCTCATTTAGATTGGTAATCTAAAAAAAATAAAAAATGTTTGATTGAAAGATATTTTTTGATTTCAAAATACTATTGTCTGAAAAAGATTGAGTAATTTTAATAAATCTTTACAAAAGTTAGATTACAAAGACAAATTGTCAAATGCAGCAAATTGTTTGTGGCTTTTATATTCAAACAGTCATATTGGAAATATCTTGCTTGAACTGAAAGTTGATTGTAAATATTACATTAACAAAGTGCAATTAATTGAACAATGTGATTTTATCCAAATATTACAGTTAATGCAAACAAGTTGCTTTCAGCTGGACAATTGGGGTTGTGTTTTTACTCTACTGTTAGTTTTATGACTTTTTTTAATATGACCTTAAATCCGCAAGTCTTTTCGTAGGTGTTTTTACTCTACTGTTAGTTTTATGACTTTTTTTAATATGATTTAAACATAGTTATCAAATCACTAAAAAGTTTTCGTACAATAGTAATTTCAAAAGCGAAACAAAACAGCGAAAACCTTTATTTGAAAATCTCTCATAAGGTTTGAGAATAATATCATTACAAACATTTTTCCAAAATAATTCTACAAATTTTATGAACACAAAAAAGCCCGCAAAAGCGGGCATTAAAAAAATGTAAGATTATGAAAAACGGGTTCAGAACCCTTAAAAATTATTCTTCGGGTTTAATTTCTTTTTCTGTATTTTCAGGCAATTGACCTGCCATTTTAGCTTTAAGAGCCAAAAGAGCATCACTGCTGTTAGTATTTGTTTCTTCAAGAACACTATTAATTTCATCGTCTAGCGAACGGTTTTCAACTGCAAGTTCTCCATAAGATTCTGCAAGAGCTTCTTGTGTTTCTACTTTTTCTTTCATTCTTTCGAGCATTGCAATAGTGCTTGTAGAATCAATTCCGGCAAGTTGTTTGTTGACTTCTTTGGTGGCTTCACTGACTTTTGCACGTGCTTTAAGCATTTTAGCTTCATTTTCCCATTTGCTGACGTTTGCTTTCAACGTTTTGATTGATGTTTCAAGTTTTTGAACTTGTGCATCATATTTTTCATAATTAGCCATTGAAGTGTTGTATCCTTGAGCTGCCTGTTCTTTTTGTTGCAAAGCACTTGTAGCAAGACGGTCTGCTTCTGCTTGGTCTAATGAACCTTTTTGAGCTCTTTGCAACAATTCGATAGCTTTATTTTCGTAATTTTTAGCTTGTTGCTTGTAAGTTTCAGCTTCATTTTTTGTTCTGATTGCCAATGCTTTAACTTGTGCTAAGGCTTCAATACTTTTTGTAAGCTGTTCTTTTAAATCTCTGATTCCTTGTTCGGTCATTTTGATTGGATTTTCCAACTTGTCAATAGCCGAGTGAGCTTCAGCTTTACCAATTTTAAATAATCTTTTAAAAATACTCATAGTTGTAATTTTAATTGTTTTTTTTAAATGTTTTTTTAATTTTGCAACAAATATGCTAAATATTTTATTCAATACCAAATTTTTTAGCAAAATTTTTGACAAATGTCTTTTTTTGGATTTAACATAAAAAAAATTAGGACTGTAAAAAAATTAAATCAGTCGCAGTTTGCCCAATTGTTCGACCTTACACGTTCCGCAGTTGGTGCTTACGAAGAAGGAAGAGCAGAGGCAAAAATTGACAAAATTATCGAAATTGCCGATTATTTCGGACTGACATTAGACCAATTTCTGAAAAAAAAGCTTACTCTCAACGAAATTTTTAAATACGACAGTACAAAAGCTCTTTTGAATTATTCAAATACTTTCGAACCAATTGATTTTATAGAGCATTCAAAATTCAATCAGTATTTGAAAAATTACGAAAACAACGAGTATGTCAGTAGATTACCAAAAATTTTTCTGCCTTTAAATAACAAAAATTTGAGAGCGTTTGAAATATTAAACTCTAACACAATTTTTGACGGAGATGTTATTATCTGCGAAAAATTTGAAACTGCAAAACCTTACGATTTATTCTTTTTTGTCATAAACGACCAAGAATCTTTTATTTTAGAAAAATTACCTCCAAAAAAACTCTATCTGCAAATCTGGAAAATAGTTTCTGTTGTTAATAAAAATACATATAAATATAAAATTTTTGACAAATTAAAAAATCTGAATTATGAAAAGTAAATTTTTACCGCTTTTTGCAATCCTTTTCGGTATATTGTTTTATTCCTGCAAATCGGAATATGAAAAACAGTCAGAAAAGTTTTTTAAGGCATACAATAATCAGGACTTTCAAACTTTAAAATCTCTATCTCACGAAAATTTTTCGGACATTTCAGTTGATATTTCTAAACAGATTTTTGAATTATACGGTAAAATTGATAAATATGAAATTGTTTTTACGGATACAATTATCGAAAATTCAGAAGTCGCTGATATAGTTATATATGAAGTTATTACAGTCGAAAAAGACGAAAAATTTTACATTGAATTTATTTATCCGACTTTAAATAACGAATCTTTTCTTTTTTCGGGTTTAATTTTTAATGAAGATAAAGATTTTTTGATAAATATCAAAGATAATCAAAGGTTTGCAAAAGAGATGATTTCTGATTTTTATACTTACAGATTTGAAAAAAATTATGTCGAAATAAAAAAATTACTTGATTTTGAAGAAATTGATGAATTTACTACTCTTTTAAAACAAGTTGAAGATTATTACGGAGAACTTGCAGATTATTTTGTTTTTTACTCAATTCCATTGAAATACGAAAACAATACCGTTGTTGTATTGCAGATTGAATGTACAACAGTAAAAAATATAACTTATTACGAAGAAATAGATGTAGTTAAAAGCAATGAAGGAATGTTTAAAATTTTTGATTACAAAGCCCGCGAAAACAGATACGAATTAACTACTTTTTGAAAAAACAAAATTGCAGAATTGAACGACTACCTCTAATTAGTGTTTGTTAATAAAGTGCAAAATTAATAAAGCTTGCACTGAAAGGGTCTAAAAGCCTGCACTGTAAAGGTCTTATATAGAAAATAAAATGCTAATACTTTATAGACCCTTACAGGGCAGGCTTTCAACTTTATGAACTTTAAGAACTGACACTAATTGGTTTTAAACTTAAAGTTGATTTTAGCGAGTTCTTCATTAGCCTTAACAATTTTTTGAGCAAGAGATGCTTTGTAATTTCCCAATCTATGAGAAATCTGCTCATTTGAAAGTGCTAATATCTGAGTAGCAAGTATTGCAGCATTTTGAGCGGCATTAAGCCCAACCGTAGCAACAGGAATACCAGTAGGCATCTGAATAATTGATAACATTGCATCAAGACCTTCTATGGAAACAGAAGCTTTTATAGGAACTCCGATTACAGGTAATGTAGTTGAAGCGGCTATCACACCGGGCAAATGTGCTGCCATACCGGCAGCGGCAATTATTACTTTAATACCTCTATCTTTCGCTTCAGTAGCAAATTTTTCCACATGTTTTGGTGTTCTGTGTGCAGATAAAGCGTTAATCTCAAATGGTATTTCCATTTCATCAAAAAATTTTGCAGCAGCTTCCATAATGGGCATATCAGAAGTACTGCCCATAATAATACTTACTAACGGTGTCATTTTTTATTTTATTTTTTTAATTGTTATATTGTTGCATTGACTTCGCTCAGTCTGACGACATTGTTGCATTGATGCATTACTAGTCATTTTTCAATATTCTTCAATCATAATTTTAACTAATAATTCAATGTCGCTTAGTTTGTAGATTTAATATGTTGCCCCGCTGGGGCAAATGGTTTATGTATGTATTATTTTTTACAATTATTAAGCCCCTCTGGGGCATTTTTTTTCTTAACTAACCGATATAAATTCACAATTCGTTATTCAATATTCGACATTCGATATTCTTCATTCGATTTTTCTAAAAAGCTATTTAAACCGAACTAAGGTAATTCCTTGCCCTCCAAGTCTTATATCAGCATCGCCAAACCATTCGATATTAGGTAAACTTTTGAGGTATTGTCTGACCAAATTTCTTAAAATTCCGTCACCTGTACCGTGAAGAATTTTTATTTCTGAAGCATTTGAAAGTATTGCATTATCAATATATTTAGCAATTTTTTCGATAGCTTCTTCTCCCCTTTTACCTCTGATATCAATGCCAAAAATAAAACTTTCCTCTTTTTCCATCTCAATTTTGACTTTTATTTTTTCTTTATTCTGATATTTTACTTTTATTTTTTGCAGTTCATCAATTTTAACAAAAGTTCTTAAATTACCAAATGTTATCATTGCTGTATTATCTTTAATTTCTTCTACTTTAGCCCTTATATTTTGCTTTTTATATAACACATAATCGCCTGTTTGAATTTCGGTTATCGGCTTTTGTTTATCCTTTTTCTTCTTTTGGTGGATTTTTTCTTCTTCTTTTTTTACAGACTCTTCTTCTACTTTTATTTTTTCCAAAATTTGTTTCTTTTTTTCTTCAAAATCAGAGCGAATTTTTTTTGTAATTTCTTTATCAGCTTTGTTAGATTTTATTTCAAAAATTGTTTTTTCAATAGATTTATTAGCTTCTTCTAATAACGAAGATATTTCGCTTAGTTTACCCTTCAAAATCTTTTTCTTTTCTTCAACAATTTTTTCTTTTTCTATTCTGTATGCTTCTACCTTATTAATTAACTCTTTTTTAAGTTTTCTGACATCATTAAGTTCTTTTTTTAACTGTCTTGTCTGATAATCGGCATCACTGATAATTTTATCAAAATTAACAGCATTTTTCCCTGTTTTATTTTTCGCATTATTAATAATTTTTTGTGGAAGACCAATATTTTGGGCTATTTCAAAGGCATAAGAACTGCCGGGGTTACCTGTTTCAAGAACGTAGAGCGGTTTAAGGTTTTCTTTGTCGAACAACATTGCAGCATTTTCTATCCCTTGATTTTGTGCTGCAAAATATTTTAAATTAGAATAATGTGTATTTATTACAGCTCTGACTCCTTTTTCAATAAGCTCTTCTAAAAAAGATTCAGCAATAGCTCCACCTATTGAAGGGTCAGTGCCGCTTCCGAATTCGTCAATCAGAACAAGTGTATTTTCATCGCTTTGTTCGATAATATTTTTCATATTAAGTAAATGCGAACTATATGTACTCAAATCACTTTCGATAGACTGGTCGTCACCTATATCAACAAAAATTTTGTCAAATAAACCGAGTTTTGAATTTGGATTTGCAGGAATAAAAAAACCGCATTGCAACATATATTGGAGCAGACCTACTGTTTTAAGTGCAATAGATTTACCACCTGCGTTTGGTCCCGAAATAAGCACAATTCGCTTGTCTTCGTTAATTTCTATGTCAAGAGGAATTACTTTTTTCCCTGCTTTACGATTACTTAAAAGCAATAAAGGATGTCTTGCATATCGTAAACTAATTATTTTTTTTTCTGAGAGTTTCGGTTTTTCTGATTCTAAATCAATTGCCAATTTTGCTTTGGCATAAACAAAATCAATATATGATAAAAAATCATAGCATTCAATAATTTCGGGGATGTATGGTCTCAAAAAGTCTGTAAATTCTGTCAGTATTCTGATAATTTCTCTTTTTTCGGCAAATATCAAATCACGAATTTCATTGTTTAGTTCAACGCTTTTTAATGGTTCTATATAAACCGTTTTGCCGGTGTCTGAGTAATCCTGAACAATTCCGGCTATTTTGTTTTTGAAACTTGCAGCAACTGGAATAAGAATTTTGCCGTTTCTGATGACTGAATTCGTTTCTGCTTCTATGTAACCTGATTTTGCAGCTTCATTTATTGCACCTCTTACAATTCCCGAAATTTTTGATTGTTTTGAATAAATTTCGGTTCTGATTTGTTTCAGTTCTTTTGATGCACTATCCTTTATTTCGCCTTCTTTCGACAGAATTTTTTTAATGTTTTCTAAAATTACTTTGTAAAATTTTAAATTATTCGTTTTTTCGCTCAAATTCGGGTATTTTGTCTTGTTTTCCTCGTTTTTGAAAAAAGTTATTAAATCTTGAAATGTGCTGAAAGATTTCCAAAAATCTACTAACTGTTCAACATTAAAATATGTGTTCTCTATTTCAATTGCTCTTAATAATTCTCTGATTTCAAAATAATAAGAAACAGGGAAATCAATATCGTTTGTTATAATATTTTTTATTTCTTCTACACAGCATAATTCTTTTTCCAATTCATCTGTTTTACGGTAAGGTTTAATTTCTGAAATTCTTGATTTTCCTATGTTTCCTAAAAAATAATTATTTAATTTGATTAAAATTTTGTCAAACCCTATTTTTTCAGTCAAACTCATCTTTTTTTTCGCAAAAATAGACTTTTTATTTATCACATACAATCTTTTTGAAAATGCATTGTCTTAATAATAACATTTGATTTAATCTTAAAAAGAATATAAATTAAAATTTTCAGTTTTATTGTAAAATTTGCAACATAACAACAAATTGATAGAATTGATAAAAATTTATTCATTTTTTTTAAGATTTATTAAAACATTTGACAAAAAAAAACGTATAGTATAAAAACTACTTGAGTAAAATAATATGAATATGGGAAATGAAAATTTCAAAATATTAATAGCTGAAGATGAAGAGATTAACTATTTGTATATTGAAATTCTGATTAAAAAGGAATATCCTCAGTTAAAAATTTTACACGCCAAGAATGGAATAGAAGCGGTAAATTATTTTGAAAATGAAGATAAAATAGCACTTGTACTGATGGATATAAAAATGCCTGTAATGAACGGATACGAAGCAACTACAAAAATTAAAAAAATTAACAAAAACATACCTGTAATCGCTCTCACGGCATACTGCTCCGAAGACGATAAAAAACAAGCCCAAACTTATGGTTTCACGGATTTTTTAACAAAACCAATAAACAAAAAGCAATTCCTTTCACTTTTAAAACAAAACATTGCTTTGCTAAATTAGTTTGACGGCTGATCTATAAATAATCTTTCAAAATTCAATTTAATTTTTTGGAAATTACTTTTTTGTATTCAAATAAAAAGTATTACTTTTGCAAACCTATTTTTGAAGTTTATTTTTTCGTAAACATCAAAGTATTAAAAATTTAAACAATGATAAAAATAACATTTCCGGACGGAGCAATAAGAGAATATCAATCAGGGATTACAGGATTGGATATTGCACAAAGCATAAGCGGCAGGCTGGCTCAAGAAGTCGTTGCCATTAGTGTTAATGGTGATTTAATTGATGCTACACGTCCTATAATTACAGATTCGATTGTTAAACTGCATACTTTTGAGGAAAAAGAAGGAAAACACGCATTCTGGCATACATCAGCTCACGTTATGGCAGAAGCACTCGAAGCACTTTTTCCCGGAATAAAATTCGGAATCGGACCGGCTATTGAAAACGGATTTTATTATGACGTTGATATGCCAAACGACACAGTTTTGACTGATAAAGATTTTCAGAAAATAGAAGAAAAGATTCTTGAAATATCTCGCGGAAAACATAAGGTTATCAGAAAAGAAGTTCCTAAAAGTGAGGCTCTTGATTTTTACACAAAAAAGGGTGATGAATATAAAGTAGAATTGATAACTGATTTGGAAGACGGGACAATAACTTTTTATTCTCAAAATAATTTTACTGACTTATGCCGTGGTCCTCACATACCCGACACATCATATATAAAGGCAGTAAAAATTTTAAGCATTGCCGGAGCATATTGGCGTGGTGATGAAAAAAGAAAACAACTTACCCGCATTTACGGTATTACATTCCCTAAGAAAAAACTTCTTGACGAGTACCTTATAATGCTTGAAGAAGCTAAAAAAAGAGACCACAGAAAAATCGGCAAAGAGCTGGAACTTTTCTATTTTTCAGAAAAAGTCGGTTTAGGTTTACCATTGTGGTTACCCAGAGGTGCAATGCTTAGAGAACGTCTTGAAAACTTTTTGAAAAAAGTTCAAAAAGAATATGGTTACGAGCCAGTAATATCTCCACACATTGGACAAAAATTATTATACGTAACCTCAGGGCATTACGAAAAATACGGTAAAGACTCTTTTCAACCGATTCACACACCGGCAGAAGACGAAGAATTTTTGCTAAAGCCTATGAATTGCCCTCATCATTGCGAAATTTACAAATGTAAACCACGCTCTTACAAAGATCTACCGGTTCGTTTTGCCGAATTTGGGACTGTTTACAGATATGAACAAAGCGGTGAATTGCACGGTTTAACACGTGTTCGTGGCTTTACTCAAGATGACGCTCATATTTTCTGTACACCCGACCAGTTAAAAGATGAATTTAAAAAAGTCATTGACATAGTTTTGTACGTTTTCAAAACATTTGGTTTTGAAGGTTTCACAACACAAATTTCTTTGAGAGACCCCAATAATAAAGAAAAATATATCGGAACAGACGAGAATTGGAAAAAAGCAGAGCAGGCAATTATTGAGGCTGCTGCTGAAAAAGAATTGAAAACAAAAGTAGAATTAGGCGAAGCGGCATTTTACGGACCAAAACTGGATTTTATGGTTAAAGATGCTCTTGGCAGAAGTTGGCAGTTAGGTACAATTCAGGTTGATTACAATTTACCAGAAAGATTCGAACTTGAATATACCGGAGCTGACAACCAAAAACACCGTCCGGTAATGATACACAGGGCTCCTTTTGGATCAATGGAAAGATTTGTTGCCGTATTAATCGAACATACAGCCGGAAAATTTCCATTGTGGCTGACACCGGATCAGGCTATAATTCTGCCAATCAGCGAAAAATTTAATAATTTTGCAAAAAAAGTTGCAAATGTTCTAAATATTTCGGATATTCGCACGCTGATTGATGACCGTAACGAGAAGATAGGCAGAAAGATACGTGACGCTGAATTGAAGCGGATTCCGTATATGCTGATAGTGGGTGAAAAAGAAGAAGCAGAAAACGCTGTTTCGGTTCGTCGTCAGGGGCAGAACGACATAGGTGGAATGCCGGTTGATGCATTTATAAAATTGATAAATGAAGAAGTCAATCAAGAATTAAAAAAATAATTATTAACAAAATATAGGAGGACACAACAATAGTTAAACAAAATTTTCCGGACAAAAGCTCAAATAAACCTCGTTATCGTACAGGCAGATACATTAGAGCAAAAACCATCAGAGTAGTAGGTGAAAACATAGAAGACGGCAATAAAGTAATGTCGTTGGAAGAAGCACTTGCATTAGCAGATGAGTTTGAACTTGATTTAGTGGAAATATCGCCAACGGCTGATCCACCTGTGTGTAAGATTATTGATTTTAATAAATTTTTATACGAAGAAAAAAAGAAACAAAAGAAAATCAAAGCAAATACATCAAAAGTAGAAGTTAAAGAAATTAGATTAACACCAAATACAGAAGAACACGACTTTGAATTCAAGCTTAAACACGCAGAAAAATTTTTAAATCAAAGCAACAAAGTAAGAATATCTGTTTTTTTCAAAGGCAGAAGTATTGCATACAAAGATCAAGGACAAATAATTCTTCTGAAAATGGCAGACAGATTGGAAGAAGTAGCAACAGTTGAACAAATGCCTCTTTTGGAAGGAAGAAAAATGTTGATGTTACTTGCACCCAAAAGCAAGAAAAAAATAAAAAAATAGTTATTCAAGTTGAAAGTTTATCAAATGACTATCACAAATATATTTTGGAATTTGCATTTTGATATAACATTAAAAAATAAAAAATCGAAATAAAAAAACAAGAAAATGCCAAAAGTAAAGACTAAAGGTGGAGCCAAAAAAAGATTTAAAATATCAGGCTCAGGAAAAATTATGAGAAAGCATGCTTTTAAAGCTCACAAACTTGGACATAAATCAGCTCGTCAAAAAAGAGCATTACGAGGATTTAGTCCGTTTAGCAGTGCAGATAATTATAATATAAAGCAAGCTTTAGGATTAAAATAGTCAGATTTTTGACTTAAAAAAAAAGAAAAAAAGACCTTGAAAAAAGGTTAAGTGTTAAACCGGAATACAATGCTTAAGTATCAAAAAAAGATCGCTTGTATTCAAAAAACTTTAAAAAATTATGCCACGTTCAGTAAATGCAGTCGCAGCACGCGAAAAAAGGAAAAAAGTATTAAAACAAACCAAAGGTTATTTCGGACGTAGAAAAAACGTCTGGACAGTAGCAAAAAATGTTTATGAAAAAGGCTTACAATATGCCTACAGAGACCGCAGAAAGAAAAAAAGAAATTTCCGCGTATTATGGATTCAACGTATCAATGCCGGAGTAAGACAATTTGGTATGTCATATTCGGCTTTTATGGGAAAACTTCATAAATCAGGTATTGAATTAAACCGTAAAGTTCTTGCTGACCTTGCAATGAACAATCCAAAAGCATTTGAAGAAATCGTTAATCAAATTAAGAATATTAAATAAACGATATTTCAAAATAAGAAAAACCGGCTTTTTTTTAAGTCGGTTTTTTTTGCCTTTACCTTTGACTGTTGAGGTTTTGTAATCACGAACTAATAGTCCTTCTGAAAGAAACCCATTGCTGTTTGGGATTTGCAATCACGAAACATAAGTCCTTCTCGAAGAAACTTCCCTGCATTAACAGTTTGAAGCACAATTAAGGACAATGTACAATTAATTGCACTTAGCTAATGAAAATTTACTTTTGACTTTCAATTATAACAGGATATTTCCAATATGACTGGGAGTGACGAAAATCCACACTTATAGCGGTTAGCGTTTTCAACAAGTTTGATCTAAAAAGTAGCTAAATGAAACTAAAAAAACTTCAAAAATTGAAATTCCGGTCAAAAATACTCAAAAAACTATTTCGAAAAATGTAAATTTGTTGTTATTAAAAACTGAAAACTCATACTATGGAATTTACATTGGTGCGGCAAAGGATTCGTTCAACACAGAATAGACCAAAATAAAGCAATTTATTAAAGCGGATTTTGTTATTTTTTTATTGCTTTATTCCGGTCTATTCTTGGGATATTATGCAAATTTTTTATCATTCAATTCGTTATCTGTTGTTAAATATCTTAATTCGTTACAATAAAAATTCCATTTGTCAAAAATCGGAATTGATTGTTCCATTGTAATTCTTGAAGCAAGTTTACTTTTTGAAACTCGATAAAAAAATATTTCTTTTTTTTCGTTTGGTTTACTTGATGTTATAATATATTCAAGTTTGTCGTTTATCCGTTTTTCTTTTGCTAAATCTGAAATCAAACCTAAAACAGAAATATCGCCAATTTCTGTTGTTAATTTTATTAATTTTTCTGTGTTAATTTTATCAATATTTCTAATTATCCAATCAATTAAAATCCAAGTTAATCGTCCTGAATAGCGACAGTATTTTGTTGTTTCTGCAATCAAATTTTCAATAACAATATTGTCTGTTGGTTTAATTTCGGAAACCAAAACTTTACTATCAAATTTGTTCCAATATTGGAATAGTATATTTAATTTATCTTCCATTCTTGTTCTTCTAAAAAGTATTATATTTTTTGTGCCCAATCTGGTCGTATTTTATTAATATAGTGCATATTGTTAATTACAGTCAATTTATCATTTTCTGTTAATTGTGGCAATAGCACTTCAATGTCTTCTAAATCTTGTTCTCGTAATGCTACAATTTTCATAATCAATTGTTCTGCAATGCCTAAAACAAATATTTCAAGATTATATAAATCCAATTCAAGTTTTGTAGTTCGTTTATAAAAATCGGGTGGTAAAATATTTGCTAATCCTTTTACACTGTCATTCAACCAATCATCGTCTAATTCATATTTTTCAGCAACAATTTTTGAAGCATTTTTAATTTCTCTCAAATTATCACCTTCTACAATTGCATCTACATCTCTCGTTGCACGAGTTGCTCCAAAATGAATTATCATTGCTGCACCGCCCACAATTACAATTTTGAAATGATAAGTTACTTGTTTATCAAGTTCTTTTTATGCGTTTATTAATAGAGATTTATCCATTATTTCGTCTTTTTATTTAGTAGTCAAATTTAGCAAAATTAAACTAATTATCAAAATTGTTATTTATCCTTAAATCCGTAAGTCTATACTTATATATCTGAAATTCAGTCAGGTGAAAACACCTGATCGGTGCAAACTTCATGTTGCAGGTGTTTTCACCTGCAACCATTTACGAAAAGACTTGCGGATTTAAGGTTTATTATTTTTGGGTTTTTTGTTTTGCTACCGGGTAGCGTAAGCCCCCAAAGAACTGTACGTGCGACTTTACTCATTACTTATCTTTCTTTTAATGGTATTCGTGAGATCGCTTCGCTAAGTTCACCGTCCCAAAAACTTTTGGGAGCTCAGGCATCTTTAAGGCAGTTATGTGCCCATACCACCCGACTGTTAAACTTTTATTTTAGTTACATTTTTTGTTGTTTAACAGCCTTAGCGATACTCATTTGCA
>DYKL01000468.1 GCA_020722645.1 Acetofilamentum sp.
ACTTGACAGGACAGTGCTTCGAAATCGGCAACAAAAACATACCGCCAAACGTTATCTGCAATAAACCAAAACTGTTAATAAACTAAATAATTAAATACAAAAATGATTATGAAAAGGGTGCGAAGCACCCTTTTTTATTTTGTGTAAATTCTTCATTTTCAAATCAAAACACTTTATTTACTCTCAAAATGAGAGTGATTTTAAAAATTGATTATTATATTTTTGCTTGATTTAATATCAAAAGAATGAAATCGGAAAAATCAGAAATTCAATTAAATATCATCAATAAAATTAAGGAATTAAGACAAGCAAACAATATTAGTCAAGCCCAAATTTGCGATATAATTGATTTAAACAGCGTTGGACAGGTTGGCAATATTGAAAGCCCAAAATATAAACACAAATACACTCTACAACAATTATTTACGCTATCAAAATATTTCAGTTATCCGATTGAAAATTTATTTTTAACCGAAATTGAATTGAACAATCCAATTTCTGATGTTGTTAATAGTTTGATATTAAAACTCATAGAATACGAAAAATAATTAAAAATATAGTTTATGAGTTTGAATGTTAATGATTTTGTTATTGCAACAAAAGAAATCGAAAATATTGAAAAAAATTCAGTAGGTTTAGTTAAAAAGATTACAGGTGAACAAGTTACAGTTTTTTTCATAGGTAAAAAGAAAACTATAAAAACAAGCAACAAAAATGTAAAGTTTTTAGATATAACCAAAACAGGTAAACCTTATAAAGTAAAAATTTGCAATATTTGTCATATTCTCAAAAATGATGATGAATTTGATATAAATCAGACAGATGCAAAAGGCAGAAAAACAACAAGACCAACTTGCAAAGTATGTAGAGTTGATATTGACGGCGTTAAAATGAAAGCAACAGAAAGTAAAAAATTAGATGCGGTAAAACCTGAATTTATTTTTACTTGTCCAATTTGTGGAAAAATGTCAATAGTTGGAGTAACTGCAAATTTAGTAAAAGACCACGACCACAAAACAGGAACTGCAAGAGAGTGGATTTGTGATAGTTGTAATACAGGACTTGGTAGATTTAAAGACGATATAAAACTATTAGAAAAAGCTATTGTTTATCTTAAAAAACACGAAAACAAATAATTATAAATCTAACATAGGTTGCAAATCTAATAGTTTAATTCTTTCTTTTGCAATTTCTATATAATCTTGTGAAATGTCGAAACCTATAAAATTTCTTTTTAAAAGTTTTGCCATTTTACAAGTTGTTCCCGAACCACACATCGGGTCAAGAACCACATCACCTTCATTTGTCCACGAATAAATGTGGTCTTTGGCTAATTTCTCCGGAAATATTGCAGTATGTTGAAACGCAATTTTATCATTAGTTGAACCACCAAGACCAACAGCGTATTCCCAAATATTTGTTAATGTTTTATTGGGATTTAATTCGCCCCAAACTTTATTATTGATACCATCTGTTTTTTTATTTGCTACAAGTTTTTCTTTTCCTTGTCTTACTGTTTTAGTTTTCAACGGATTGAAAGTATTTGGTCTTCCTTTTGAAAAAACGAACATAAATTCATAACAATTTGTGTAGGCATTTGAACGCATAAAAGGTGTATTCCTTTTTTTGTATATCATAACATCGTGAACATTAAATCCAATTTCTTGAAAATAAATTGCTTGGCGAAAACTTGTTAATGAACGATTACCATTTTTAATTTTATCACCAACAACCCAAACTACAATTCCGCCAACTTTAATAACTCTAAAAATTTGTTGTGCAATTTTCTCAAATTCAAAACGATAGCCATTATAATCTCTCAAATTATCATAAGGTGGAGACGTAATAACTAAATCAATTGAATTTTCAGGAATTTTTTGCATTCCAATAACACAATCGAAACAATAAACTTCATTTAATTCTAATTCGCCAAACTTATTTATATCAATCAATTCCATAATTAATAATTTACTGCAAATTTAATGAAAAAATTTTAAATAAAAAACCTGTTTAGTTTTTTATTTAATTGAAATTAATTATTAAATTTGCAAAGATGTATAACTAATTGAAAATGAATAAAAATGCAGATAACATTGTGTTTAATTTCATTTGCTTTTCAATGTGCAAATATTGACAATGGTGCAGTTAAAAAAACAACATTTTACCATTGATTGACATTGTGCATAAAAGCAAACGAAATAAACACATTCACGTTATGTGGCGAATACAAATAAATTGATAGATTTGCAGAAATATTATAAGGAGGTTAAGTA
>DYKL01000042.1 GCA_020722645.1 Acetofilamentum sp.
TTTCTTAGCTATCGCCTGTAAAACCTGAAAAGTTGTAAGTAAGTTCCGTTATAACTTTAGGGACCCTTACAGGGCAGGCTTTACAAACCCTAAGTATAATTAATCTTCGGTTTTGTTAATTAAATGATAACGTGCATATTTTTTTGCGATTGTTTCGCCCAATTGCCTTTGTAATCTTGTATGCGACCTAAAAAAAAGAACAAAATATAAACCTAACGGAATAATAAACCCACCAATTACAATCAATAAAGCGGCAATAAAATTTGTATTCATATTCGGAAATCCGCCTATGGTGTATATTGCTTTTTTGCGTGGAATTATGTAACATGCAGAAAGTTTATTCTTTTCTGCAATCAGTCTTTTCCCTGACAATTCCCAAAATCTTATTTTCGGAAATTCGTTGACCAAATAATATTTTAAATTATCGTAATCTAATGAATTGGGTTTTATTCTAATTTTCATACTATTTGTGCTTTAGTCAATATTGATAACTTTTTGTTATTTTTTGAATTAATTTTAATAAATATAATACTTTTTATAGGGAAAAATAAAATTTATTAAAAATAAATATAATATTTTTTGCAAAAATACAAAAATTCGTCAAAAAAATCTATTTTTTAAAAACAACTTCTAATGCAAATTCAATTTTTTGTTGATTTATATATGTAATATCATCTTTTTGATAATACAAAATGAATATATTTTTTAAAAAATGATAAGAAATACCACCGGTCAATGAATATTTAGGCTCATCTAAAAAGAAATTGTCATATCTGCCGAAAAAAGAAAAATCGGTTTTTGGAATAAATATCTCGCTAAATAATGAATAACCGGAATTTTTTTGGGGTGTAAAATCGGTTTCGTAGTATTGTCCGGTGAAATTGCCGTTTCCGAAAAAAAAATTGCCCTGAAAGATTTATTCTGTTGTTTTTATATGTCAAAAATCGACTCAACTATTATTTATTATGCCAAAACAGACGGTTCAGGAAATTTTAAAATAAACCTTAAATCCGCAAGTCTTTTCGTAAGTGGTTGCAGGTGAAAACACCTGCAACATGCAGTTTGCACCAGTCAGGTGCCTGTACTGTAAGTATCTCACCTGACTGAATTTCAGATATATAAGTATAGACATACGGATTTAAGGATAAATATTCCGAAAGGAATCTGGATATTGTACTTGTCAAAAGACTTTGAATTACATAACTCTGACGCACTTGCAGTTCTTGAAGTATCAACGGATTGCGACAAATTTTTCAACTCAAATTATGGCGAAATAAATGTCTTTGCGGATTCGAGCGGATATGTTTTTAATTATTCTTTGCAATGTGATCCCTGCGATCCGTACATCAATATGCGACCTTAATGTTAATGTTAATCTTTAATATCTGAAGGATTCAGATGCATTTTTAATTTACAGCTCATAAGTTGCAAATCTGCCCAATTGTCTGTATCTACTGTGAATACTGCAATTGTGGCAGTTTTAAACTGTACATAATCATTATTTTCGTTCAAATTAGTTGCAAGTATCTCCATTGTCGGATTGTGAGCTACAATCATAAGTTTTTCTATATTTGCATCTACTTGCCTTACTGCTTCAATAATATCATTTTCATCGCCATAATAAAAATCAGAATTATAATCAATTTCATTTTGGTAACTGTTGTTTTCAGCGAATAAAATTGCTGTTTTTTTTGCTCTTTTGGCAGGCGATGAAATTATTAAATCAGGTATTATTCCGAGTTTTTTAAGTTGCTTTCCCATTAAATGTGCACTTTTATTGCCTCTTTCGTTCAAAGGTCTGTCAAAATCATCTAAACTACCGTCTGACCAGTCTGATTTTGCGTGTCGCATTAAAATTAGAGTCTTCATTCTTGCATTTTTAAAGTTTTTCTTTAATATCTGCCGGTAAAACGTCTTTGTGAACGGTAATGGCAACTGTTTTGTATTTGATAAAAGTTTCGGAAATGTATATGTAGCCTTTGTATGTACCGACACTGCCCCAAGAATTTTTTACTTTGTAATATTTAGTTCCGTTTTCGTCTTTGTAAACTCCTACAATGTGCATCAAATGGTCAACTGTGGTTATATGTCTGTCATACAGATTCTGTCTGAATTCTTGCTCATCAATTTTTTTATCTTTATCTAATTTTTTAAGATCTACAATTCCGGTATAAGGCGAAAATTCTTTTTCAGAAACATCTCCGTCCCAATCAATTGTATAACCTTTTTCTAATGCGAGGTCAATTATACTCATCATTTTATCCAAAGGCACGTTAAAATATTCATCTAAATGCCAGTTATACATATCTTCGAGCACAAACCACTGGTAAAAATTCTGATGATTGAACGATGTGATTTCTATATAATCTTCGGGTCGTATTTTCGTAATTTTTTCGTTAAATGTCAAAGGAGTGTATTTTTTGCCATCAAAATCAAATTCTTTGGGTGGTGTTCCAATTGTATTGTTAAGAATTTTGATATATCCGTCAATCCAATCTGAACTTATTGATTCTAAACCTACTACAGAATCAAGATATTTTTTCAGATTATCTTCCAAAAAAGAGTGATTTCTGCTTTTGAAAGGGAAAGCTTCTTCCGTAACAATGCCATATTTTTTTATAACATTAAAAACATCGTGAGACTGACCGCCTTGTGTAAATGTTATGTTACCACGCATTCTGACAAACATTATTGCTTTGTTTACGTAGTTATAATAAACAACATAGTTTTCTGACAAGTTATATTCTTTATTTTGTATTCTTAACAACTCTGATTCCAAATACGATAAAGTCGCAAAACACCAACAACAACCGGTTCTAGCCTGATCTTTTACAGATGTAACAGGATTTTCAACTATTTTTGTAAAATTTTCGGGTTGAGCGGTAATATTTTTAAAAGAAAATAATAAAATTATCAATAAAAAAATAATAGTTCTCATAATTTCTTATTTTTGAAAGAATAAAATAATTTTTTCAATTATAAAATCTTGAATTTCTTTGGTCATTTCAGTATGAATAGGCAAAGATAATACAGAGGAACATAATTTATAAGTATTTTCAAGGTTTCCTGAAATTTTGGAAATTGATTTGAATGCTTCCTGTTCGTTTAAAGGTAACGGATAATATATCATTGAAGGAATATCAAATTTAGCAAGATAACTTTGTAATTCATCTCTTCTGCCGTCTTCAACAATCAGAGTATATTGATGAAAAACGTGAGTTGAATTTTTTGATAAAACCGGTGTTTTTATTCCTGATATTTTTTTAAGATGTTCGGAATAATACATTGCCGCATTAAAGCGTAAATTGCAATATTCATCAAGATATTTCAGTTTAACATCTAAAATAGCGGCTTGAATTGAATCTAATCGTGAATTTACGCCGATATAACGATGAAAATATTTTTTATTCTGACCGTGATTAGCAATCATTCTTATTTTTTCGCCAAGTTCATCATTATTTGTAAATAATGCCCCGCCATCACCGTAACAACCAAGATTTTTTGAAGGGAAAAACGATGTACAGCCTATGTTTCCAATTGTTCCTGTTTTAAATCTCATTCCGTTGGCAAAAAAATAATCAGTTCCGACAGCCTGAGCATTATCTTCTATTACATAAATGTTATGTTTTATTGCGATTGCCATAATTTTTTCCATTTCAGCGGATTGACCGAATAAATGAACCGGCACAATTGCTTTTGTTTTTTCGGTAATTGCTTGCTCAATTTCATCAATTTTAATGTTGAAAGTATCAGCTTCAACATCAACAAGGACAGGCGTAAGCCCAAGTAAACCAATAACTTCGGCAGTTGCAACATAAGTAAAAGCAGGAACAATAAGTTCATCTCCTGATTTCAAATCAAGGCTCATCAATGCAATTTGTAAGGCATCAGTACCATTAGCACACGGAATTACATATTTTACGTTCAAATAATCAGCCAGATTCTGTGCAAATTCCTTAACTATAGGACCGTTTATAAATGCACTTGTATCAATAACCTTCTGTATTTGAGCATCTACTTCATTTTTTATTTTTAAATATTGACTTTTCAGGTCAACCATTTGAATGTCCATAATTATCTTTTATTTTTTTTTTTTTGCAAAGATATAATTATTTTCATATATTTGTCCATATTTTAAATTAATGAATTTCAAAATATAAAATACTGTAAATGAGCACATTAGTAAACAAAAATTCAAAAGTTATCGTTCAGGGATTTACCGGAAGCGAAGGAACTTTTCACGCAACTCAAATGATTGAGTATGGAACTAACGTTGTAGGTGGCGTAACACCTGGAAAAGGCGGCACAATGCACATAGACCGTCCTGTTTTCAACACAGTCGAAGATGCTGTAAAAGCTACATCTGCTGATGTTTCGATAATATTTGTACCACCTGCATTTGCTGCCGATGCAATTATGGAAGCCGCTGGTGCCGGAATAGGAGTAGTTGTTGCTATCAGCGAAGGAATTCCTGTTGCCGATATGGTAAAAGTCAAAGACTATCTGAAAGACAAAAAAACACGTTTAATCGGTCCTAATTGTCCGGGAATTATCACTGCCGAAGAAGCAAAAGTTGGTATTATGCCGGGATTTATATTCAAAAAAGGTTGTATTGGAATTGTCTCACGTTCAGGCACTTTGACTTATGAGGCTGTTGATCAGGTATCAAAAGTAGGTTTGGGACAGACAACCGCAATAGGAATCGGCGGGGACCCGATTATCGGGACAACAACTCTTGATGCAATAAAACTTTTTATGGACGACCCTCAAACAAAAGGTATTGTTATGATAGGCGAAATCGGAGGTCCTATGGAAGTTGAAGCGGCTCGTTGGATTGCCGAACACGGCACTAAACCCGTTGTTGGGTTTATAGCCGGACAGACAGCACCTCCGGGCAGAAGAATGGGACACGCAGGTGCAATTATCGGTGGCTCGGAAGATACAGCAGAAGCAAAAATGAAAATTATGAAAGAATGCGGTATTAATGTTGTTGTTTCACCTGCTGAAATTGGAAGTACTATGCTGAAAGTTTTGAATATGCAGTTTTAATAAAGTCTCTGCAATAATTTAACTTTTCAACTGCGAATAAATATCTTTTAAATTCCGAAGATTATTATATCCGCTTATATTTTGCGTATGAATCAGGATTTCAGGTAGTTTTAAATTGTTTTTATTACAATATAAAATCAACCATAAAAGACAATGAAATCCTGTTTCTTCTTTTATTTTTTCGTATGGAATATTATCTGAAAACGAATATTGATAATGCTCTTCGGTCAAATCGTGATCGAAAGATATAAGTTCAGGCATCTCGTTTTTTTCGATATATTCTTTAAATTGTTTAAAATTTCTTACAATATGCCATGGTTCGTTCAAATATGATTGATTTTTATACAGAGAATAAGCATTAGCAGGAACCCTGACATCATCTAAAAAAGTTTCATAATGCTTGATTTATTGATTTAGCAACAATTTGTAAGAGGATTTCCGCATAGTTTATCTTTTTCAATCCAACCTGTGTATTTTTTCCCTTCGTTTTCCCAAACTACCTGGACCCAGTCACCTTTTATGTCTTTAAGTTTTACAAAAGTTTCAAAGTTGATTGTTACTATAATGTTTTTTCCGTTTGGTTCATTTAGTAAATCATAAGCCTGACTGCCGTAGTTTCTTGTACCTAGTTCAATTACAGAGCCGTGAATCCATGCTTTTTTGTTGGGAATTTCATATTCGCTGTCATTTCCAAAACCGTAAATATAATCAACCAAAAACCAGCCGTACTGCACACCTGTTATGTTAATCATATAATCGTCATTTTGAGGAAGTTTTAGAACGATTTCTCCGCCGGGAGTAGCTCTGACATTGGTAGGATTAACTTCGTCAGGGTCATTAATGTATGCTGACAAAGATTCTTCTCTGAATGTATTTTCAGTAGTCTCTTTATTTTCGGTTGTTTCTGTTAATGTATCAATTTCATTAACTTCGTTATTTTCATAATCCTTATTATCTTCAACTGAAACTACATTTGTCTGATTGTCTTTATTTTCAACATCATTTTTAGTTTCCTGTTTGCAGGAAAAAAGCATAAAAACTAAAAATAAAGTGTATAAACAGTTTCTCATAGTTTTAATTATTTGTTGTTAAAATTTAGTTTTGTTATATAATTTGAGTAAATTTGTTTTATTCCGTAATATTGTGATAACGTAAATACTAATTTTCAAATTAAGGAATATGTTTTAAAAAATAGTCCGATCTCAGAGATACTTTGCGTTTCTTTCTTTGCGTTTCTTTGCGGTAAAAAATATAATTCAAATATTTAACCGCAGAGAACCGCCAAGATTTTCACAAAGAGCCGCAAAGAAATACAGACATTAATTTAGTACATATTCCTAAAAATAATGTTACTGAATTTTCGCACTTGAATTAAATAGTTGAATTTAAGGTGGAATTTACCTCCACACTCAGTCATATTGGAAATATCTTGCTTGAATTGAAAGTAATATGTAAATTTAAAAATTCATAAGTGCAATTAATTGTACATTGTTCTTAATTAAACATCAAGCTATTAATGCAGGCAAGTTGCTTCCAGCATGACTATTTTACGTGGAATTTCCCTCCACCCTTTGCTTTTTCGGATTTGTAATCCAAAAACACTATAAATCCTTTGCTTTTTCTGATTTGTAATCCGAAAACACTATAAATCCTTTGCTTTTTCTGATTTGTAATCCGAAAACTATAAATCAAACAATTACTGAATTTAGATTTCTAATCCGAATTATTAATATAAACATATTTTCTCGGCTTTTGTTTCAATAATTTATTGTGCGATAATTTTGGCTTCGACACGTCTGTTTTCTTGTCTTCCTTCTTCGGTATAATTAGTGGCAATTGGTTTTTCGTCTCCGTAACCAACTGCAATAAGCCTGTCTTTTGAAATACCATTCTGAACCATATAATTGACAACCGACTGTGCTCTTGCCTGTGATAATTTTTTATTATATTGAGAAACTCCAATATTATCTGTATGTCCCGAAATTTCAACTTTAATTTTCGGGTATTGCTTCATAATTGAGATTAATCTATTGATTTCCGGCAATGATTCATCTCTCAAATCTGATTTGTTAAAGTCAAAGTTTACATTTTTCAGAATAACGGTTGCACCAAGTTCTATTGGTTGCAAAGCAATATCTTTCTGAGTAATTAAAACAGATTTGTCGATGTTTATAATCTCCGTGTAAAACATATATTCCGGCGATGTTGCTGTTATTGTAAGCGTATCGACATCTTTGATTTGTATTTCATATTTTCCGCTAACAGAGTCTGATTTGAAGTTTCCGATGCTTTTATTATTTGCTATATCATAAAGTTCAAGATTTACACCGATTGGTTTTTTTGTTTTAATATCGGTAACAGTTCCGGTCAGAATAAGTAAAGGTTTGAGTTCAAAATTAATATTTTTTTGTTCTTCGTCCAAAATTTTCACAGGATAAGTTTGACTTTCATAATTCTTAGAAGAAATTTTAAAATTATAATCTCTTTGCTGATTGAGAGTTGTAGAATAATTGCCCAAAGTATTTGAATTAATAGTGTCAATAATTTTGTTGTTTTCCATAATTACAATTTCGGAAGATATCGGCTCTTTGGTATATAAATTTGTAACATTCCCGAAAATGTAAGTTTTCTGTGGTTTTAAGAAAAAATCCTTTTGTATTTCGGTTTGAGTAATATCAACATTTACAAAGTCTTTTGCCGGATAATATTCATTGCAACTTACCTCAAAAGAGTAGGTTTTTTCAGGATAAACTTCTATTTGATAAAAACCGTTTTCTTTCGTTGAACTAAATTCGGCGATTTTTGTATCCTGTTCAAATACAATTATTTTAGCATTGAGAGGTGTTTTGTCTTTACTATCGTAAACATTTCCAAAAATATTGACTTTTAAAGGAATTTTTTCATTTTTATTGAATCTGTACAAAACCTGTATTTCGTGACTTCCGTTGTTTGTAGTAGAAATAGGGCGTGTTTCTGCTTGATATGCATATCCGATTGAATAATTTTTATAATTATATCCCAGACTGAAAATAAAACTTTTACTTGAACGAAAAGCCATCTGTCCCCAGAAAGTATTGTTCCACGAAGCTGATAAATTACCGTCGAACTGAAAAGGAGCGGCTTTTGCACCTCGTAGCAATACAGACGGTTTTATACTCCAGACATCGTTGATTTGATAATTATAACCAAAAATTGCAATAGAATATATATTGGCAGATTTGTACTCAAATAATTGAGGCATAATGAATTGAGCATCAAAATTTCTGTAATTGTACATTAAACCCAATCCTGAAACAAAAGCAGTTTTATTATAATAATCTTCGCTCAGTTTAATATCTGTAAAATCAACATTTACAGCGTTTTCAGACATAATTCTGTCAAAACTCAAACCAAAAGACAAACCCATTTTCAGATAATGAGTTTCATCAAAATCTATTTTATATGCGTATTTTAAATTTGCTTTGGTATAAGTCAGTAAACCGCTTCTGAAGTTAGAAACCGAGAAACCGGCTCCCATATTCGGCAAAAAAGAAATTACAGCTCCGAGTTCATTGTTTTTTGGAGTTCCGTTAAAATCTACCCATTGTAAATGAGAATTAATATAAGCCATCAGATAATCCTTTCCAACCGACATCGAAGGATTATAAAGCAACGGATTTTGATTGTACAAATTGTAGTCTTTCAATTCCTGTGCTTTCAAAACACCTGACAGACAGATTATTATGATTATTATGTTTAAAATTTTCTTTTGCATAGCTTTAAATTTTGATTTTATTATCTGATCACAGTAATATATCCTTTGTAAGTTAATGAACCGTTGTTGAAAACATAAAAATAAGTCCCGTCAGGCAATTCCTTGCCATTGTATGTCGCATCCCAAGTGTTGTCGTAGTTTTGGACAGTATAAATTATTTCGCCAAGAGAATTAAAAATGTTCAGAGTATAACCATACAAAGCTTCAACGCCTTTTATTTCCCAAAAATCATTTTTACCGTCTCCGTCGGGCGACATAAAATTCGGAATTGCAAGTTCAACATCAGTCCATAAAACTGTAACAACAGCAGATTTTGTGTCAGCTTGAGCGGCATTATCAGTAACGGTTAAATTAACAATATTTTCACCTATGTCAGTTGTATCAAAATCAGTAATATCAAGCGTCATCGAAACAAGCTGACAATCATCAAAAGAGCCGTCATCAATATCTTGCGGAGTAATAGAAGCATAACCGTTTGCATCAAGATAA
Source organism: Acetofilamentum sp. (assembly GCA_020722645.1). Lineage (GTDB taxonomy): Bacteria > Bacteroidota > Bacteroidia > Bacteroidales > JAFGUD01 > JAFGUD01. The sequence continues at coordinate 9,293 of DYKL01000042.1, forward strand.
ACTGTAATGTCTTTTGTTTGAGCTGTCGGTTTTACATTCACAACGCTTACAATTTGTTCTTCGGTAACGACATTTCCGTTTCCGTCATTAAAAGACCAATTAATGAGATAATTACCGGGTTGATTATAAAAAACAGGGTCAGTAGTTGAGCCTGTCAAATTTCCGCAATTATCAGTAGCAGAAGGAGAATTTACAGTAATTTCGCAATTTTCCGTAATATTTTCAACATCAGGGACAGGCGGTTGATTATCCACAATTAGAACGTCAAAATCGCAGGTTTTAAAGTTACCAAGAGCATCTTCAATTCTGTATGAAACGCCAGTAGTACCCGTGTTGAAAGTTTGACCGCTTGCATCGTTAATACCTGTATTTACAGAATTTCCGGTGGTAGCACCCGTAAAAGTCCAGATTTGATTTACAATCCCGCAATCCTGACTTGTTAAAGGAGTTATATTTGTTACAACAGAGTTACAAAAACCATCATCAGCATTTTGAACAAGGTCGTTAGGACAAACAATTGACATTTCTTCGGCAATAATTTCCGCAATTTCCCATTCGCTTGCACAACCGGTTGATTGATTAAAAGTTTGAGCATAAATCAGAAAAGTGGTATTCTGATGAATTGTTGTTGTAAATTCAAAAGGTTCGCTGTTGTCTGAGTCTGAGATATTGGAACCGTCTAATGAGAAGTTGATTGAATTACCTTCGTTACCGATAATCGCAGCAATAGTATAATCCTGTGTCCCGCAAATCGTATCATTTGAAACAATTGGCTGAGAAGGGATTAGGTTTGCATAAGCAGTAGCCTCAACCCAGTCGGAAAGACATTGTTCGGCTGTGATTGTCCTTGCAAAAACATTTATTTGAGAACCTTCGGCAAGTGAGTAAGTTGTAAACTGATAAGGCGAACTTACTGTTTCAACCGGATTAACTCCATCATAAGAAAACTGAACATCATTTCCGTTGGAATTTGAAGCAGTAAGAGTAATTTCTCCGGCTCCGCAAATACTTTCGTCCTGTAAATCAGGTGATTGTATATTATTGATTGACAAATCGTTAGATGTGAGATTTTCGCCTCCGTAAAGTTTAGTTCCTGAAACAGTTACATTAAAATCGTAATCTGCAGTTAAGCCGAAAATCGTTGTCAGTCGCAATCTTGCATTATATTTGTCAATATATGAAACATTTTCAATAGATAGACCAATAGGCACATTATTCAAGGTAAAATCAGAAATCTGCAGATTATTGTCAATAAAAAAGTCATTTTCAATAAAAACGTTAATTTCGGCATTATTAAGATTTCCGTTTGATAAACAGGACGGACTGCTTAAAACAGCAGATTCAATAAGAGGTTCAAAAATTATGTTTTGCTGAGCCGTAATATCACTGCTGTAGCCCAATCCCTCAAAAGCATCAGAGCTTATAATCACAGGAGAAGATATCTGAACATCATAATCAGCAGTTGAGTTGCCTGATAAAATTATATAAGCCTGATTTGTCCGGCAACCTTCAATAATTGTATCAATAGATACGCCGTCAGGGATATTAGTAACTTCCCAATCTGAAATATCAAAAGGAATTTTAAAAACACCATTGGTAATTGTAACCAAAATGGAAGCACCGTTTTCAAATCCTTCGTAAATAGTATTTGGAGTTGAAGCATTTACAACAGGCAGAGATTTTACAATGTACTGATAATTTGAATTATTGACAGAATTGTTGATTCTGAGCGAAAAATAATCTATTGAAGCCAAATCGGGATTTGAAGACTGGGCAGATAAAGCATAAAAATCCAGAACAGTATTTTCAGACTGTACAGGGATTGTAGCAGTTCCGGTGTTCGTTCCAACAGGAATATCAACATAAGAAAGATTTGAAGTAGTCCAGCCGTCATTAGTCCATCTTATAAAAAAATATTCATTTGCGTTTCTGTTGCCGCTTAAATCAACCGTAACAGTAACAATGTCATCAGGATAAACAATTCCGGCAGGAGAACGTTGTACATTTGTTATTTCATTAGGCAGAAAATCAGTTTCAAGGACACACAAATCATTATTTCCGTCTTGATTTAAGCTGATTATTGCTGTGTAATAATAAGATGCAGAAGTATTCAGAACCAAGTTGCCGGCTCCCAAAACCGCACCGTTTGAATAAAAAGTATTTGCATTGATATTTCCACCACCCCATTTCGGGTCATAATCGTCAGGTGCTAAATTGAAAAGAATTTGTTTGTTGCCCGAACTTGCCGCCTGCACATAGAATGCTCTTACTAAACCCCTGTGAGAGCCTGTATTAGTATTTACCCAAGAACCTGAAAAATCACCTTCAAGATTAGAAGGACCGGTTGTGTTGTCAACACCAAATCCACCAATTGTAAACGAATACAAAGGCACTTCAGGGTCATCTGACTGAATATTAACAAGACATTGTATTTGTTCGTTATTCGGTTTGACATAAGTCGGGGAAAAAGTTATTTCAAAATTTACGTTACCACCTGAAATAACAGGACTTGCGGGTTGTAAAGAAACAGAAAACTGACCGGCATCTGCTCCCGTCAAACTAATCTTTGGAACACCAGTCAGGTTTAAAGCTACATTACCTTTATTTGAAATAGTAAATGTGTTAGTTTTACTTTGCGTCAATTGAACATTGCCGAAAAAAGTATTCTGAACATAATCAGGGACAGTAGTTTGATTCGGGATAATGTAGGTATTGCCGTAAACATATATTTCAGGTTCGTCAGGACAAAGTTTTAAAGTAGATGTCAGAATTGTGTTTGAATTATCGCTTGTACAAACCCCGTCGTAAGCTCTGACCCTGAAATAGTAACTTACAGCATTGTTCAGACCGGTTATGTTTTTTGAAAGCACATTGCCGACATCAAGATTTTCGTAGCCGCTAACAAAAGTTGAAAAATCGTCTGTTGTTGAAATATCTATAAAATAACTCACCGCCGTTGCTACAGGCAGCCAATTGACTGTAAACGAATTATCAGTGATATCCGAAGAAGTTGTAGCTACGGGTGTTTGTGGTAATTGAACAGGTGAAACAATAATCGGTAAAGCATCACTCCAGCAATGCGGATAATCATCTAATCTAGCTCTTAAAAAAATTGTCTGATTTGAATAAAAAGTAATGTCATTTTGTGCCGAATAACCGGTTATATTGGTCTCGTGTTCACCAAATTGGTAAAAATATGAAACATCAGTTGAAGGAGTAATATGAGAAACAGTTGAATTCCCGCAATTTTGAATAATTGAATATTCGGATAGCACCGGAGCAGGAGGATTCTGAATTATTGAGACATCAACAGAAATGCTGTTTTCCGACCAACCGTTTGAATTATAAGCCATCAGATAGTATGTTCCGTCAGAATAAACAGTATCCGTCAAATCATCGTTTGATAAATCAGTGCCACTGGGGTTTGTTCCTTGCCAATACCAAGAAGTTTGAGCCGGTGCGGCAGTCCTGTACAACACCGAAAATCCGCAATAATTAACGACTTTCGGTTGTGCAGGTATTTGAGGCAACTGGGAAAAAACTGTAAAAAAAGAAAAGAAGAAAAAGAGCAAAAAAGTAAATATTTTTGTATTCATATCGGGGAGTTGTTTAATTTTGATAAAAATCTTACCAAAATTAAACCTTTTTAAGAAATAAAACAAAAACTTTACGATTTAATTTATGCTAACGTTTGCGGAAAAAATATACTGGTAATGTGTTAATTTGAAAATTTGAAAATGTGTTAATTTGAAAATGTGTTAATTTGAAAATGTGTTAATTTGAAAATTTGAAAATGTGTTAATTTGAAAATTTGAAAATGTGTTAATTTGAAAATGTGTTAATTTGAAAATGTGTTAATTTGAAAATTTGAAAATGTGTTAATTTGAAAATTTGAAAATGTGAAAATGTGTTAATTTGAAAATGTGTTAATTATTTGATAATCCGGTATTTAGTGTCAGAAAGAAAACCGCTTGTGTCAAAAAGAAAACGTCAAGAACAAGGCTTTTGAAGATAAAAAAAACGGAGTTTATTTTGTAAATGAGTATTTTTTTATCAAGAATAACGCAGTTATTGACGTTTTCTTGCAGACACTATTTAATGAATTATAAAAGTAAAGAAATAAACCGTTGTGAGTATAACTTGAAAAAAATTGTCCAATTTCACTAAAAAAAATTTTCATCAAAAAATTTTAAAAAAATTTGGTATTTACCTTAAAAATATTAAATATTGAAAAAAAAAATAAAAAATGAAGAGTTTATTTTTGATAAATTTATATATATTTTTAGCATTGTTATCTTTTGCTCAAAATCTGGTGCAAATTAAAGATTTTTCGGATAATTTTGACAAACAAGATGTTTTTTCATCAATCTATTCAAACAACGAAAATATTATAGTTTTATATAACAAAAAATCAACCGATTTTAAGAGTACATCAAGCAATCTGAACAACAAAAACACAAGCAATTACAACAACCAAGTAATTGATTTAGTGATAGATAACACAAAAAATGAGCAGATTATTCTTTCACAAATCAAAAATGTACATTCGTCAAAAATTATAGTGCAAAAAGTAGATGAAAAAAAGAATTTAATAAACGAAAAAGAAATTGTTATAGATTTTTCTCCAAAACAAACTTTTATTGAACAACACAAAGATGAAATACATATTGTAGGATTATTTGAACATTCTTTTAAAGTAGGAAACTTCGAGCTTCAAAAAACCGAAAAAACAAACATTTTTATTTTGAAATTAGATAAGGAGCTAAATGTAATCAATTCATTTACAGTTGAATGCGTATTAAATAAATTAACTGATTTCAAAATTATAGCCGACAAAATTTTTATTGCCGGAACTGTGATTAAAAACACTAAAACTCTGCACAAAGACGAAGATGCAATTTTTGTTAATATCGACATTAATAATTTTAACGAACAAAAAACACTGCATATTGCCGGAAAATATGCCGAAAACGGACTTTTTATAAATAAAGACAGTAAAAACAACATATATTTGACAGGATATTTTACAGGAGAATTGGCAATTAACGACAGTATTTTACAAAACTCAGGTTCAAAAGATGTTTTTATTTGTAAATATTCACCAAACTTCGATTTTATTTGGGCTAATTCGTTCGGTTCTGCCGGAAACGATTATTTGTCGGACATAAAAATCAATGATTTTAACGATATATATTTGACCGGAACTTACAGAACACAAATTAACGACAACCCAAAACAAGATTTATTTTTTAACACCTTTGTTACAAAATTTGACAACAATGGAACATTAAAATACATTTATACAATAAATGATACAACAAAAAATTATTACGCTCCAAAAATAGAAATTTCTTGTAATAACACAATTATTGTTGCCTCAAATTCGCTTTATCTTGACAAAAGAGACAACTTTATCCGTGAATATTTTGATTGCGATTACGGCAAAAAAATTGATTTACCCAAGGAAATTAATATTTACGAAAACCAAACATCTTTTTCGGCAGAAGAAGGATTTACAGATTATTTATGGAGTAACGGCACAAAAACCAATAAAATAAATTTTAATCAATCAGGATTGTTTCATCTAACTGTTACCGATTCAAACGGCTGTATTTCGGTTGATTCTGTTAATGTTGAGTTTTTGAATAAAACATATTTGAATGAACCGGAAAACAATACCGTAAATTTTTGTGCCGAAATTCATCCCAATCCTGCTATCGGAAATTTTGATATAAATGTAAAGAATGCCTCAGTAGAAATTCCGATGCAAATTTTCATCTTTTCACAAACCGGAAGCGTTGTTTTTTACAAAAATATCGAAAAACCCGACAATAATTTTTCACTGAATATAAATCTTAATCTCAGCAGCGGAACATATCCCGTAAAAATTATTCAAAATAACAATATTTTTTATCAAAAAGTAGTAATTATCAATTAAATTTTTATAGAATGAAACGAATACTTATGAACTCTATTATTATAATTTTTGTTTTTGTTATTTCATTTAACAAATTATTTTCTCAGAATTATATTTCAACAAAATCTACTCCAACATCCGGAAATATTTGTCATACCGGTGGATATGTTGGAATTGGAACATCAAGTCCGGA
>DYKL01000043.1 GCA_020722645.1 Acetofilamentum sp.
TGTTCTGTCTTAAATTCGGTATGTTCACGTCTCGAAGCATTTATGTAATGCTCAAAATCTTTTTCTGAAAATCCGAGTTTTTTTAATACAAATTCTTTGTCGTTTTCAAGTAATTCCTTGTTGTACATAGGATTTTCTAATTCAGCAAGTGCTTGTTCTTTTGTTATTTGACCAGAACAAATCAGGTTTGACAAATGAGCTTTTCGTTTGTCGATACCAAACTTGTTCGGCAAAATATATCCTTGATAAAACCTTGTAAAAACCGACTCGTAGTGTTTACCTCCGTAGTCTATCCAATTTAGTTCTTTTGATATTAAATTTTTGACATCTGATTTAACATAATCAACATAATTTAATAAATCCTTTGTTTGAATACCTTTGACTTTCTGATAATAATGTTTAGCTTTCAAATCAAAAAACGGAAAAGTTTTCAAAGGAATAGTTCCAAAATTTTTATGTATATCTTTTATATTTACATGGTCAGCCTTGTTGAAAATCCAATATTTCGGCAAAAGAGATTCTGTTACAACATTATTTCCGGATAATATATATCTGATATTATTTTCGGCAGCAATTTTGTATATAGTTCCAAAAATCGCATGGTCGGTAATTGCTTCAATATCAATAACATTTGCCTTAAAATAAGCCAATTGAATATCTCTGAATTCATCCCAGTTAATTACATAAGTTTCCAAATCAAAATTCAGTTTTGTAACTATATTTTCGATATTCTTAACTGCAAGCTCGGAGTTCCAACCGTTATCAAAATGAACAAGTAATGTTCGTAAATTATTAATTTTTGCTAAATATGCAAGATAAGTACTGTCGACCCCGCCGCTGACTCCTAAAATACAATCATATTTTTTGCCTTTACCTGCAAGTTTTATAGCCTCAATACTTTCTTTAAGTTTTTTTTCGCCTGCTTCTCCCTTAAAAACATGTTCTTTCTCTGATTTTAAATACTCATAATAATAATTGCACACTCCGTTTTCATCGAACGTGATATTTGGGTCTGCAATGTTGTCCATTACAGTTTTGGTGCATTGTTGGTAATTTTCAGGTATAAATTTTGGGTTTACGTAGTGTGTCATATATTACTTAATAAAATTGGTTTTGCGTCTTTGATATTTACATTTGTTTGTGAAAGAGAGTTGTCGGAGCCGGAAAGAATATCTTTTGTAATTGTTTTCAAATCGTTAAACAACTTTTCTTTGTCATAATCGTTTATCCAGCTTATATTATCAATTTTTTCATAAGGAAATGTATTAATTATTTCAGCAATAATAATTGGGTCTATACCAAGTTCTTTTTCTTTTGCTTCAAAAAAAATTTCTTCCCAATTAAAGTTATAATTTTTTGAAATTATCCAGATATCTGCAATATCTTTGGGTTCGTATCTAAAAAGGGCGGTGATTTTGTTTGATAAAATATTTCTCAAACTATCAATCTTTATTGAATTTTCAATCGATTCGATATTTCCAAATCGAGTTTCGACGTCGTTTGCAAAATCAACTTTTAAAACAACTTCTTCTTTTTGAATAAAACATTGACAAAAATATTCGGTAATTCTAATCTTTTTTGTGTCAAAAAGCATTTTATTTGATTTGCAAAAGACTTCAAATTCTAGGAATATTTTTTGAATTATTTCAATAAAATCTTTATTATGATTAACAAAGAAATCCAAATCATCAGAATATCTATGTTGGAAATAATATCTACTTAAAGCGGTACCACCTGTTAGATAAAATGGGGTATCGAGTTTTGCCATCGTTTGAATTATTCCATCTTGAATGGGATAAAGTTTCGTTTCGTAAAATTTTTCGTAATGTTTCATAATTTTCTTTCATTTCTTTGAATCTCAGTTTTTTTATAAAATCATCAGTGAGAATATTCAAAATTTCATTTTTTGTGTATATTTTTATAATACTATACCAATTTAAATTATTAAAAATTTTAATTGCAATTTTTTGTCTGTCATAATGTCCGGCAAATTCAATTTCGCCCGATAATAATTTCTCAATATCTTCTTTCGGGATATTATAATCCCACATTATTTGTTTGTATATTTCATCGGATAATTGCATAAATTTTTTAGACAAATTTAATCAATTTTTTCAAATAATTTTTCTTTCAATTCATTTTGCGAAGGATAATTTATCAGTACTCCTCTGTTTTGACTTTTATAAACAAATAACGAAGCGGCTGCAACAGCCGAAGCTCCTCCGATATTTATTGCAGATTCAAAGTCTTCAATTTTAGAAGCTCCGCCATTTGCAACAACCGGAATTTGAACGTTTTGTGAAACAAGTTTAATTAAATCATTATCAAATCCTTTAAAAGTTCCTTCTCTATCTATTGAGGTTAAAACAATCTCGCCGGCTCCAAGATTTTCGATATACTTTACAAATTCTACTAAATTTAGTTTAACTTTGTTTTTGCCTGAATTGGTATAACAAACATATTTTCCGAAAAAATCTTTTTTAACATCAACCGAAGCAACAATACTCTGATTACCAAATATTTTAGCCCCTTCACTAATTAAATTTCGGTTTGAAATTATTGCAGAATTAATAATTACTTTTTCTACTCCTATGGCAAAAATTCGTTTTATTTGTTCAATATTTTTTATTCCTCCGCCATAAGCAAGTGGCATAAAACATTCAGAAGCAATTTCTTCAATTTTGTTGTAATCGGGTTCTTTTTGTTTTATAGTTGCTTCTATGTCTATAAATGCGAGTTCGTCAACTTCTTTTTCGTTGAAAATTTTTACTGCATTTATAGGGTCACCTATATAAGTCGGATTTTTAAATTTTATGGTTTTAACTAAACCGTTGTTTTGAAGTAGTAAAATTGGAATAACCCTGATATGTTTCATGTTAAAATTCGATAAGTGCTTGTTCGGTCAGAAAGTCTTTAATTTCTTGTTCAGAAGGTCTTTGGTTTCCAACATATATAATTGGTTCTGAATAGTTTATGTCTTCAAAATATGATAATTGCTGATGAAATAATTTTTTATTAAATTTATCTGCAAAAATTGATTTTGCTTTATCACAAATTGAATTTAATTTGATATTTTGTTTTAGAATAAAATACAAATCAACATAATCTTTCCATTTAGCACGCCCACCAAGTGCAAAAGCTTTCATTGCAGCCAAATCCAATAAAGTTGGCATAGAAATGTAGTTTTCAAATTTTATTTTTTTTTCTATTGAAAAAAGATAATTTAAAAAAGTAAATTTAACACCTTCAATTACAATATGCAATTGGTCAAACGCTTAGTGTAAAATTGTATAATTTATATTTGAGTCCGATCTAAAAAGCCATTAAAAAAAGAATAAATAAAACACAACTAATTGATTTATAGTGTTTTACAAGGAATAATAAATTGTCCATAACTATCTGATAATCAAAAACTTGTAGGTTTGGGTTTGCTTTTTACGACATTTTTATACTGAACTCATATTTTCTTTTTCAATGATATTTTTTATTGATTTACGTTTTATGTTTTTTATTGTAAATAAATCAAAATCAATTGATTGTCTGTGTCCAATATGCAAAGCAATTGCAGTTCCGCCGACTAAAAAATAATCCTTCTTAAAAATTGACAATAAACTTAAAAATTCTTTCTGTTTATCAGACAATATTTCTATGTGCATATTTGTTGAAATATAAATTAAAAAAATTAATAACTTGCGGAAAATAATTTACTCTTTGTCGTTTGGTTTGTTTGTAAAAAATATCTGCAACGTAGTCAATGTCAAGCAGTTCAAAAAGTTTTTTCACTGATTTATCATTACCATAGTTTAAAATAAATTCAACGAGAATTTCGTGAGAAATATTTTCTTTTTCTTCTTCTTTGAAATGCCAAAAAAGAGATGAATTTTCGCGGATAAATTGTTTTATTTCAGGTGTATTCATTTTATTTTATTTCAAATTCAAAAAATATATGTAAAAAGGCACTACGCTTACATTTATATTTTTATAAACAAATTCTTCTTCGTTGTCAAAAGTAATAATTATTCCGGTGTTGGTGTTCAAATAATTGCAGGCTTCTGCAAGTCCTTTTAATTCCCTTTGTTTTGTGTCGTTGTCCGTAATGTCATAGGATACCTGCACGGGTAGATAGTCATTTTTGTTTCTGACAATAAAATCACATTCATAATTTTTTTTAAAGTAAAACAGTTCTTTTTCTGCTTTCATAAATTCCAATGCTACCATGTTTTCGAGCAATTTGCCGGAGTTTTCCGAAACCGAAAATTCTATGGAAGAAAGTAAACCATTGTCAATGATGTATGTTTTTTTATCGCTTTTTTCCTGTTTTATTTCCGAAAAATCAAATTTATTGATTGACTGACTGATAAAAACGGTGTTGCAATAATCAAAATAGTCGTATAAATATTTGTTACTAATTTTATATCCTAATGATTTTAAATCGTTATATGCTTTATTTATCGAGAAAGGCTTTGTAACGCCTGCAAATATTTTTTTTATAAAAAATTTGAAAGTTCCCACATCGCTTATTTTATATCTTTCAACAACATCTCTGAAAATCATTGTGTTAAAATACTGTTGTAAGACCTTTAATCTGCTTTGTTTGTCGAAAAAAACAGTTTCGGGGAAACCGCCTTCTTTCAAAAATTTTTCGGCATAGTGTATTATTTTGCTTTTGTTTTTTTGCGGATATAATTTTTGTGAAATTTTGTGAAACTCTAAATACTCGCTAAAACTAAGCGGAAAAATTGTATATGTAATTGTTCGTCCTCTGAGTTCTGTTGCTATTTCGGTGCTTAAAAGTTTTGAATTTGAGCCTGTTATGAATATGTGCTTAGATTTTGTGTCAAATATTCTGCGAACAAATTTTTCCCAACCGGTAACGTTTTGTATTTCATCAAAAAAGAAATAGGTATTTTCTGTGCTTATTTCGGGAAAAAGTTCGTTGTAGGCTTGTATTATTTGGTCTAAATTTTCGGTATTCAGATTTAATCGTTCGTCTTCAAAATTAAGAAAAAGTATTTGTTCTTTTTTTATTCCGTTTTTTAAAAGTTCATTTATTTTTTGATACAAAATATAAGTTTTGCCACTTCGTCTTGCTCCTATAAGTGTTACAACGATGTTTAAATTTAGTGAAATGTCAATATTTCGACTTACAGCAGAAGGAAAATCTTTGTTTTGATTTTCAAGTATTATTTCTTTTATTTTTGTTTTCATACTGCAAAAGTATGAATATTTAGTAAATAAAACAAACTTTTATCAAAATATTTAGTAAATATTACTAAATATTTTGTGTTAATCTTGGTAAAAGTTACTAAATTTAACTAAAAATATCAATAATTTTCAACAAAATTACGAAAAATTTGCATACCAAATTTGTGACTTTTTTCGGGATGAAACTGAACTCCGATTATATTTTCACGTTCCAAAGCCGCTACAAAATTGTAAGCATAATTTGCATTTGCTAAAACATCGTTTTCGTTATTTGCTTGCAGGTAAAACGAATGTACAAAATAAAAACGAGGTATTTCCAAAAAGTTTAAAAACAATTTTGACGAAGTATTATAATCGACTTCTGACCATCCCATGTGAGGAATTTTGTAGTTTTCGGGTAATTTGTTTTTGTCAAATTTAATTGTTGTAGCATCAAACCAGCCGAGACCGGTTTTTGAGCCTTCTTCACTTGATTTTGTCATAAGTTGCACACCGAGACAAATTCCGAGTATCGGCGTTTTTTCTTCCAACACTTTTCGATTTAGCAGCGGTATCAGTTCGCTTTTTTCGAGCTGTTCCATGCCGTAGTCAAACGCACCTACGCCGGGTAATATCAATTTTTCTGCATTTTCAATATCTTCAATTTTATCAGAAATTATTGACTTAACGCCGATTTTTTTTAGCATATTTTGAATTGAGCGGACATTGCCGGCTTTGTAGTCGATTATTGTGAGCATTATACGTTTAAATATTTTTTACGAAATTTGTATTTGGGAATGCTTTGTTATAATACTTCAAGCCAATTTTGTATTTTTTTTTCCCATGAATAATTTTCATAAATAATTCTACTATTATCTTTTAGTTTTAACTTTTCTTGCTTTAAATTTTCCAAAACAAACAACAACTTTTCAATAATTTTATTTTCTTCCAAACGATAAGTAACTAAGCCCATATCATCCCAAAATTGATATGGTAACCACTTTCCTGCTATAACGACATTTTCAGCAAAAATATGTTCCAGCATTGATGCCGATGATTGATCCATTGTTGCAATATGAACTGCAACATCTGTACAAATTCTTAATCTGCATATATCACTATCTGTTAAAATTTTATCAAATATTTTATGGCTTATATTCAATTGATTAGCTATATTTTCAATTTCATTAATATATTCTTTCGTATTAATATATGTCATAGGAATTAATAAGAATATTTTTTCCTTAATTTGTTCGGAAAAATTATTTCCTATCATTTCCACAAAATCAAGTTGCCTATGTCGCTTATCACCTGTATAGCCAATTGAAATTATAATCTTATCTTTAGGAATATCAAGTATTTCTTTTGATTGTTCTATATTTTCTTTTTCTTTAATTTTTTTTATTAAATCTAAATTATGCAAACCCATACTTGCTATAAAAACTTTTTGATGGAAATCATTGTAATAATCTAAAAAACGCTTTGCCATATATGGATTTCCAAATACAATATTATCAGATAAATTAATTAATTTTATATTATCATTTTTAATTTTATCTGTAGCATTAAAAAAATCGGAACCTGCATAAGCCAAGACTAATTTTTTTGAAGTCTTTTCAATTTCTTTGGCGATTTTATTGAATTTTGAATCATGATACAAAACTAAAGTAATATCATAATTATCTGTTAATTTAAGTAAAAAAGATTTATATTTTTTTAAAGTAAAACTTTTCCATAAATAATAAAATTTCCAATGTGCAAATTTTTTAAAAAACTCTACAAATTTAATCTTTTTTAATTTTTCCCCTGAATTATATTGAATTAAACAATTTTGTTCATGGTCTAAAACGTCAATTAAATAATCTTTTTCAATTAAATTATTACAAAGATTTTCTACAAAAGGCCACATTCCTTTTATTGAAGTTATGAAAAGTAATTTTCTCATTTTATATATCGATTGTTTAAGTATTCTTTCCAGTCTCCTATATCAATCCAAGAATTTTCAGTTACCGGATAAACTCCAATCCTTCCATTTCTTTTTTTTATATTACTTATCAAATCAGTAATATGAAAAAAAGTATTATCAGGAATTTCATTTAATAAATGAGGTTCCAAAATGTATAAGCCGGAATTTATTTTATAAGACAATTCAGGTTTTTCTTGTATATCAATTAATTCCCCATTTTCTTTTGTATTGATTACTCCATAAGGAATATAAAAATGTTTTAATACAGCAATTATAGTTATTTCATTAGAATTTTCTTTATGATATTCGAGAAATTTTGAATATTCCTCTTTTATTAAAATGTCACAATTTGAAACAAAAAATGTTGTTTTGATAACATTTTTTAATAAATACAAACTGCCTGCTGTTCCTAATTCATTTATTTCCTGAACATATTTTATGTCGTATTTCCCTAAACCTTGTTCTGAAATAAAATGTTTAATTAAGTCAGCTTTATAGTTTACGGTTATAAAAAAATCATTAATTCCATAATCATTAAAACTATCCATAATTTCCTCGAGCATTGTTTTTTCTCCAAGAGGAATTAATGCTTTCGGTAAAACATTTGTCAAAGGTTTTAGCCTTGAACCTTTTCCGCCTGCCATAATTACAACCGGAATATTAAGTATTTCTTTTTTCGGCAATTTTTCGTCAGCCTCAAATACTTCTTCCCAGAATATTACATCAATAAGTTTTCCCGAATTATTTACTATGGGCATACATTCAGTCCGAAAATTTATCATTTCCTTTTTTATAAAAAGAATTGGGCTATTTTCATGTGCAATTATTGTGTTCTTTCTTAATATTTTTTCGACTTCTGTTTCTAAAGAAATATTGTTAATTATTGCTCGTTGTATATCTCCGATTGTAATGAGATTTATAAAATCGTTACCCGAAAAAACCAATAATAGTTTTTTTTGGTTCAAGTCCATTTGTTTTAATGCAAAGATTAGACTTCTATCTTTTTGGATTTTAATTTTTTCTATTTTTTTCTCTAAATTCATCTCTTCAAATTGTAATTTGATTTAAGTATAGAATAAAATTTGTAAGTTTTATATTCGTTTTTCAAAAAAAGAAATTCTTTAAACATACCTTCGTAATCCATACCGATTTTCTTTAGAACCGTTTCAGAAGCAATATTATCTTTATCGCATTTGGCTTCGATTCTATTTAGGTTTAATTCACAAAATCCTATCTCTAAAATCTGCATTAATGTTTCAGTCATATATCCTTTATTTCCATATGCTTCGGAAAGTATAAATGCAATTTCAGCTCTTTTATGTTCACTTAGATATGTTATAAAACCTGCTATTCCAATTGCTTTATTTACTTCTTTGTGATAAAGAACCCATTGTGCCGGTTCGCCATTTTTGTATTTTGTTAAAACACTTTCTATAAATTTCTTTGTCGTTTCAACACTTTTATGAGCATCCCATGTTAAATATTTTGTGATTGTATCACTTTTTGTAAATTCAAAAATATCAGACGCATCTTCAATTTTTAATTTTCTTAAAATCAAACGTTTTGTTTCAAGTGCTGGCAAGTTTTTAAAAAAGTCATGCATGTTTTATAGTTAATCAATATTATTGAATATTAATTTTGAATTTTCAAACCCTTCAAAAAATAAAATATCCAGACCGGATAAACCGGATAAAAAAGGATATTTACTATTTTGATTATAAACAGGATGTTTAAATTCATGCCAAATAATTTTTATATTTTGATTCGCAAATTTGTTTAAAATTTCTTCTCCCATATAATTTTTTGAACCTTGTCCAGACAAATAATGACTTGCTTTGTTTATCGAACAAATCTCGAACATTAACTCACCTTTTTTGCTTTGATATTTATTTTTTGAAGCTAATTCAGTTTCAGTCAAAATATTTAGGTGCTTCATTAAAAATAAGGTAGTTTCAATAACTAATAAATATGGTGCTAAGTCTTTACTTTTTATATATAATTCTTCAACTAATGGAAAAATAGAATTGTAAAATGGAGCTTTTTTATAATAATTTGATAATTTATTTAAATGTTCAACAATCCAATTATTGTTTTTAAATTTAATATCACAAATTTTGGTATTTTGGTGAAATTCAACGGGTAAAGAAATAAATTTTGCTTCACCGTTACAATAAAATTGATTTCTGAATTGATTTGATTGCCGTTTCATGTCGACATTGTCAAGAAAAATCAATTTATCTGATTTTGATATTTTATGAAGTAGCCCAAGCCAAGGCCAGTAAGATGGTTGATGTATAGATAAAATCATTATATAATTTCTTTTAGTAAGACAAATGCTTCTGCATATTTTTTACCAATTTAACTACCTCGCCAAATTGCTAAAGATTCAATTGTTTTCAAACTTCGCGGGTAATTTTCTGACATTATTTCTGATTCAAAATTATTTAAAATTTTTATTTTTTCATCAAAAAAATCGGAAATATCTATAAAAACATTCGGTAAAAAAGCATTTTCGTTTAAAGCCGGTGCAAATTCTGTTTCAGAAACTGTTTCTCCCATTAGAATACGTTCAATAAACGGGTATCTGAAATTTTTGGTGCAACTGAATGTTGCTTTAAATGTTATTGCATGGTCTGTATGAACATCTGAACGATTTGGTAAGTATATAATATTAGGTTTTATTTCTGTTATAACATTTGATATTGACTTTACCAAATCACCAAATGGTATTGAGTCCAACTTAGTAGTAGGGAAATCTAATTTGAAAATTTTTGTAAATCTATAAAGTTCGGCTACTTTTTCTATTTCTTTTTGTCGTTTCTCTATAAGTTCATCATTAAACCCGTTTTTTGTATCAATATTTGTAATAATAAGCCAAAAAATTTGATTTCCATCGGCTTTATGTTTTAATAATGTCCCACCGCACATTAGAGTTTCATCATCGGGATGAACTGCAACGACAAGAATATTTTTCATTTTAATTATTTTATTTTTTTTGCAGGAATTCCAACATATACACCGCTTTCTATAATATCTTTTGTGACCACAGAACCCGCACCGATTATTACATTTGAAGTTATTTTTAAATATTGTAATATTTGTGCACCGGTTCCTACTAAATTTTTTTCTCCGATTAGTATTCCGCCAGATATATTTGCAGTTGGATTAAAAATATTATAACTGCCTATCACTGTATCGTGCCCTATTGTACAATTTAAATTGAATATATTAAAAGAACCTATTTGAATGTCAGTGGTTAATATATTCCCGGCACAAACTATATTTCCTTTACCAAAAGAAATTCGTTCAAAGTCTCCTATGATACCTGGATGTATTAGATTAGGAAAATCAATATTTGGATTTTGAATAAATTTTTCCGACAATTTTTTTATTAATCCAGGATCCCCTATTCCGAACACTGCACTAATTTTTTCTTGTGTATTTTCTAACCATTTATCATTTTTCACTATTTGATACCTTCCGTTATATTCGCCAATTTTATTATCAATATAACCTAAAAGATTCCATTGTTTTTGAACTTTATTAATATCATCAATTAAAAAGGAAACTTCTTTAGCAAAACCACCTGAACCTATAATAACTATGTCTTTCATTATTTTTGATTTAAAAAATTATGCTACTTGGAATATTAACTAATCTTTCTGCAAAATATTTTGAGTTTTCAATATTTTCAGCTTGACATCTTTTAAATATTTCTAATTCTGTCATTAATTTCCACGCTGGACGCGTCATAACTTTATTGCTATTTGAATATTCGAGAAATTCATCTCTTATTTTTTGATTTTCAAATAAAATGCAATTTAGCCAAAAATTAGCTTTGCTTTCGGTTATTTCGGTTAAATATTTAATTTTTTCTTTTTCAAAAAATTTGTGATATTCAAAAGCAATTTTTCGTTTTATTGAAATAATTTTTTCAATATTTTCCATTTGTGCGACTCCAATAGCAGCATTAAGATTAGTAAGTCGGTAGTTATAACGGATGTTTGCCAAAACCCGAAACACAACACACTTATAATCAATAAATTACATAAAAATAACACTTCGTTTAGTGACCACAAACGAAACTTATTGATAACAAATGGATTGCAAAAATAAATTTTTTTCAAATATAAAACAATTATTGACCACAAAAAAATACTTTTTTTCTGTCATTTTATTTATTTACAGAGACTTAACTTGTTTTTTCGGGCAAACATCCGTTATAAGCAACAACATCATGATTAAATTCCCATTTATGCGGAATTTTTCCTGTTGTGGTAAGGTGTTTTGCCTTTTTTGCAAACTCTTCGCTGTCAGTTAAAATCATTCCACCTCCTCCGGTTGTTAATGTTTTGTTTCCATTAAAACTTAAAATTCCGGCTGCTCCGAAAGTACCGGTATGTTTTTCTTTGTAAAAAGAACCCAACGATTCTGCGGCATCTTCTATTACAATGATATTATGTTTATTGCATATTTCAACAATATCGTCAATTCTGCAAGGAAATCCGAAAGTGTGAACAGGAACGCAAGCTTTTATTTGTTTATTTGTGTTGATATTAATACATTTATTATCAACTTGTTTTGTTTTATTTTTCAAAAAAGCTGTTAATTTTTCCGGTGATAATCCGGCGGTATCAATATCAACATCAATAAAAATCGGATTTGAGTTTGCATGTTTGATTGCATTTACAGTTGCAACAAATGTTAATGGTTGAGTAATTACTTCGTTTTCAGCATCTACACCTGCAAGTTGCAGAGCTATTTGTAAAGCTGTTGTTCCATTTACGGTTGCAACAGCATATTTTGCTCCGGTATAATCGCAAATATTTTTTTCAAAAAGTTCGACAAATTTTCCTACGTAAGAAACAAAAGTTGTATAAATACATTCGTTGAGGTATTTTTTTTCGTTTCCAAAAAATACGGGAGCATGAAGTGGAATAAACTCTTCGGTTTTGTAGATTTGCCTTATTTTATTTAATATTTTTTCAAACATTGTAAATATCTGTTTTGTATTTTATAATATTTTCAGATTTTGTAAACCATTCAATAGTTTCTGTTAAACCTTGTTCTAAGTTAAAATCCGGTTTGAAGTTTGTTAGCTTTTTAATCAAATTATTATCGCCCCATAATCTGAAAACTTCGGAATTATGAGGTCTAAGTCTTTCATTTTCTGTAATAAATTTCACATCAGATTTCATAATGTCTTTTATCAAATTTAATGTATCTTTCATTGATATTTCGTAATTTGAAGAAATATTTACTTCCATTCCGATAGCTTCTTCACATTCTGCTAATTCTATAAAACCCTTACAAGTATCTTTAACAAAATTAAAATCACGTGTTGGTCTCAAATCTCCAACTTTTATTGTTTTTAATCCACTTGCTATCTGCGAAATAATAGATGGAATTATTGCTCTTGCAGATTGTCGTGGTCCGTATGTATTAAATGGTCGAGCAATAGTTATTGGCAAATTAAATGAATTGAAGAAACTTAATGCAATTGCATCGGCACCAATTTTACTTGCCGAATATGGTGATTGCGCTTGTTTGGGATGCTTTTCATCAATAGGAACATATTTTGCAGTTCCATAAACTTCCGAAGTAGAAGTATGAACTAATCTTTTAACATTATTTTCTTTTGCAGCTTGACAAATATTTAAAGTTCCTTTAATATTTGTATCAATATAAGAATCAGGAGCAACATAAGAATAGGGTATTGCAATTAATGCTGCTAGGTGGAATATTATATCTATATTTTTTGTTATTTCTTTACAAAAATGAGAGTCTCGAATATCTCCTGATATTACTTCTAAATTATTATTTTTTGGAATATCTTCCAGCCAGCCCCAATTATTAAAAGAATTATATTGTGATAATGCTTTAACGTAATAATCTTTTTGCAGAAGCATTTCTGTCAAATGTGAACCTATGAAACCGTCTGCTCCTGTAACTAAAACTTTTTTCATTTTTTAACTTATTTACTAAAAAGAAATAATGAGTTTAGTCTAAAAAAGGTCAAAAACAAATAAATCACACAAAGACGCTAATATATAAAACGTTGATTATTAGTTAATTACATTTTACATCTTTGTGACTTTGCTTGAGAATCTACCTTTTTATACCAGACTCAATAATTGAACAATAAAAAATTTAATTTTGTCTTTTGTTGTTTTCATTTCTCTAAATGAGATTTTTTTTGTTTTGATTAACTCTTTTGCTTTTTTTAAATTTCTTAATGCAAAGTAATAAAGAAAGTTTAACTTGTTATAATGTTTTATTTGTTGATTTATGACATCAGTATGTTCGGGAAAAATATTAAGGTATTCATAATATAAAACAATGAAACCGTTATTAATTTTTATTATGTTTTCTCTTCGTTTTACTAAATTTTTCTCTCTTTTTTGTGCTGTTATACCGTTTTCATGAACCCTATAAACAGCTCCCGTAAAAGGTAAATATTTTAATTTACCGAATTGGCTTAGTAATATCCATAAGGGCCAATCTCCTGTAAATGCATTAAAAAACCATTCAGGAAAATCGCCGATTAAATTATTCCTAAACATTGCGGTAAGTGTGCTAACTCTATTTTCTATTAACAAATCTTTGGTATCGTTATCGTATTCAAAATCAAAATTCACAAGTCTGTCTTTTGAAACTTCCGAGTTTTCCTCATAAAGAAAAACTGCGTCATGATGACATAAAACATATTCGGGATTTGCTTCTAAAAAGTCAACTTGTTTTTGAAGTTTATAAGGGTCTGTCCAGTAGTCGTCGCCTTCAAGTATTGCAATGTATTTCCCTTTTGCATTTTGCAAAACATCAATAAAATTAGGCAACATTCCGATATTTTGTTCATTTAATATTAATTGAATTTTGTCAGGAAATTTATTTTGATATTCTATGCAAATTTCTCTGGTTTTATCAGTTGAACAATCTTCTCCAATAATTAATTTATAATCAAAATTAGTTTTTTGCATCATTACTCCTTCAATTGCTTGTGCAATAAACTTTTCATGATTATATGTTATCATGCAAATACTTACTGTCATTTTATTTTAAATATTTTTCTCCGATTTCTCTTTTTCTGATAACTTTTGCCGGATTTCCGTATGCAATACAATTTGGCGGAATATCTTTTGTAACTACTGCACCGGAGCCGATAACAGTATGCTCTCCAATTTTGACTCTATCCCTTAACACTGCCCCTAATGCAATTGCGGAATATTGTTTTATTGAAACAATTCCTCCAAGTGAAACTCCAGGAGCTAAACTTGAAAAATTATCCATAACACAGTCATGTTCTAAAAATGAATTTGTATTGATAATACAATGATTTTTTATTTCTGCAAGTGTATTGATAATTACACCCGGCATTAAAACAATTCCTTTTCCTATTTTTACATTTTTGCCAATTATAACAGAAGGGTGAATTGCATTTACGAATTCAAAATTTGGTTTTAAATTTAGAATAATATCAACAAGTATTGAACGTAAATAATTATCTCCCAGACAAACAATACCTTTATTTACATTATATTGGCTAGATAATTCAATTAAATTTTCTTGTCGTCCGATTATTTTATAATCATTAAACTTACTTCCTATTTCTTTTTTTGAATCAATAATCCCGGCTATTTTATATTTTGCTTCTTTTTCAACAATATCAATAACAACATTGCAGTGTGGACCCGCTCCGAATAAAAATATTTTTTCCATATTACAATTTTATTGCTATTTTCATAATATTACCTCCCATTGTCCTGTTTTTTCTGAACCTATACGTTTTACTTTATTTTGTTCTTTTAGTTTTTCTATATCTCTAAGTATTGTTCTTTTTGTAACATCTAAAATTTCAGCCATTTCATTTGTTGAAATTTTATTGTTGATTTTTATTAGTTCTATAATTTTTATACGTCTTTGATTATCGGTGACATTATCGGTGACATTATCGGTGACAGCGTCCGAATCTTCCTCTGTATCAAATACTTTTTGTTCTATGTAACCTATTTTAGTGAGAAATCCACCGGAGTTTTCTTCAAAATCAAAATACATGGTCGGATATTCCGAAATATATTCTCTTATTCTGCGGTATTCGCTACCGTATTTTTCAATATCTTTTGTTAAATAAAATGCTTCGGTTACGAGCTTGTTGCGGCTTTGTGCCTGATAGTTGTTTTTACATTTTATTTAGT
>DYKL01000469.1 GCA_020722645.1 Acetofilamentum sp.
CACTATTCACTATTCACTATGCACTATGCACTATTAACAATGCACTATGCACTATTAACAATGCACTATGCACTATTCACTATTCACTATGCACTATGCACTATTAACTATGCACTATGCACTATGCACTATTAACTATGCACTATTAACAATGCACTATGCACTATTCGCTATGCACTATTCACTATGCACTATGCACTATTAACTATGCACTATTAACAATGCACTATGCACTATTCGCTATGCACTATTCACTATGCACTATGCACTATTAACTATGCACTATTTAGAAACTTTTGAATTTGTCTTAAAATATTCAAGACCTCCTTTAATTGATGATAAATCAGCTTTTATGTCTGTGGTTTTGTTGTTATTTAATGATTTAACCTGCACTCCGGCTTTTGTGTTTTTTGTAGTGAAATTTTCGTTGAAATAGATTGTGTACTTATAATCAACATTAACAAAATAAATGTGCATTAAATTTTCAACATCAGTTTTATAACTTTCAAAATAAAATTTTTGCCAGCTCGTTTCGTCAATTTTGTCGGGATATTGAAACTCAACTTTTTCAGATTTTCCGTAGCGATAAACAAGATAAGTTTGTTTGGAATCGGTTAGTAATGAAAGAGTTTTTCCATTTTCGGTTTTGAATGAAAAAACTACAGTTTGATTTTGATCAGCAAGATTTTCATTCAAATTATCAAGTGATAATTTTATATCACTTTGGTAAGCAACTGTGTCTGTCTGGTTTACATCTGAGACAACATTGTTATTAACATTTTCAGTTTGTTCATTGATGTTGTCGGTACTTGTAAATTCTTCATAAACAGGTGTTTGATTTGTTACCTGATTTTCTTTTTCTTCGCATGAAAAAAATATAACCGAAAAAACTAATAAAATAAGTAAATTTTTCATAGACAAAATTTTGAATGGTTAATGTAAAGTATTTTTTACAAAAATAATTGTTTTTTATAAAAGAATATAATTTTTTTTTGATTTTTTGTAAAAAGATTTTGATTATGTGTAAATAATAGTTATTGAATTTTGAAAAAAAATGTAAATTTGCAAATAAAAAGAAAGAAAAATAAGTTATGGCATTAAAAGTAGGAATCGTAGGTTTAACAAATATAGGCAAAACAACCATTTTTAATTGTTTTTCAAACACAAGAGCCGAAGTTTCAAATTACAGTTTTACATCGTCAAAATCAAATATCGGAATGACTTATGTTCCGGATAACCGTTTGTATGAACTCGAAAAGTATCAAAAAACCGAAAAAATTGTTCATACTACTATGGAATTTGTCGATTTGCCCGGATTAACCAAAGGTTCAAGTCAGGGACAAGGTATTGGAAATTCATTTTTATCTGATATCAGAAATGTAGATGCAATTGTTCACGTAATCAGATGTTTTGATGATGAAAATCTGCCACATATTGAAGGTTCTGTAAATCCGGTCAGAGATATTGAAATTTTAAATCTTGAATTACAAATAAAAGATTTGGAATCAATTGAGAAAAAGTTGGAAAAAGCACAGAAAAACGCAAAATCAGGGGCAAAAGAAGCCAAAAAAGAGGTTGAACTGCTTACAGTCTATAAAGAACATCTTGAAAATTTCAAAAATGCACGAACAGTTCCGTTAAAACAGGAAGAAAAGGAAGTTTTGGGCGATTTGTTTCTAATTACCGACAAACCTGTGATGTACGTTTGCAATGTTGATGATTCATCTGCATCGCAAGGGAATCTTTATTCAGAACAAGTTAAAAAATATATTTCGGAAAATGACTCTGAGGCAGATGTATTGATTATTGCTGCTCGTTTAGAAGCAGAAATTTCTGAATTAGATGAAAATGACCGCAAAGAATTTCTTTCAGACGCAGGTTTGACCGAGCCGGGCATAAACAAACTTATCAGAGCATCATACAATTTACTTGATTTAGGAACTTTTTTTACTATCGGACCCAAAGAAATAAGAGCTTGGACTATAAATAAAGGAGCCACGGCACCCGAAGCTGCCGGTGCCATACACAGCGATTTAAAAAGAGGTTTTATTCGTGCAGAAGTTATTCATTATGACGATTTTATGACTTATAAATCAGAAAATGCCTGCAAAGAAAACGGAAAACTTAAAATTGAAGGAAAGGAATATGTTGTTCAGGAGGGGGATTTGTTGCATATAAGGTTTAATGTGTAGAGTTAGTTCATAAAGTGGTATTGTTAATTTAGTATAGTTTTTATATCTTTGCAAAATTGTTGAATTTAAA
>DYKL01000470.1 GCA_020722645.1 Acetofilamentum sp.
TAGAAAACCCGCAAAACATCAAATCCGGTGAATTTATGTCGGTGGATAGTGCCGTATGGTATATTGAGGCTTTGCTGAATTATGAATATGGCATTATAAAAGACAGCACTCAATTATATGCCGAATTTGCAGATGATTCAATTTTGATGAATATTTGTGTTGAAGACGAACAAATAAATATTCAGGAAATTGTTAATGCTTTCGGCGAATTTGAAAACCTTTTGATAGAAAAACTCAAAAAAATTGACTCTGAAAACAAACGAGTTGATTTGGTTGACGTGGAATACACCGAAAACGGTTTTATGGCTTATATTAGTTTTAATTATGGCGAAGAATTGTATAAATCAAAATGGTCGATTTCAGGCGATTGGGAATGGGGTAGAAAATTAGGTATGTGCGATGGTACTTATCTACATATTTATGATGTTACTGACCAAATTAAAAAATATATAACATATAATCGACCTATTTATTATTCTGTTTTTTGGACTGATATTGAAATATCTAAAAAATTTGTTGATGATGGAGGCAAAATAACTTCATTATTTGGACTTGGTGAACAATATCAGACTGTAACCGGATATGGTGGAAATATGTTTTTCCACGAAACCGAATGTTCTAATGATGTTTATTATTATTGTATTACTCAACCTAACTGCAATTTATTAGCAGAAGATGTGATGGATGTAATGGATATAGTTGAAAATTATCTTTTACCAACAAGTCACAAAATAATAAAAGTAAATGATATGCAAGGTTGGTCATTAATAAACAATTTGCAACCACCATTAGAATGCGAACAATATAATTATCATTGGCTTGAAGTAAAACATGGTTTACCACATGTTGCGCCGCCAGCATCTTAAATATTAAATTTTAAATTAGATTATATACTTTAGAGCAAAATTACTTGCTTTAAAGTATATTTTTAAACTTTCTAAAACAATTATTTTATGAAAAAATCAACCATCCTTTTATTGTTACTATCTTTTTTTTTAAATTCTTATGCACAAATAAATTTTATAAAAGAATTAAAACACAATTCAAAATCACTTTATTTTTCGGATATTGTTCAACTCCAAAATAATGATTATATTGTTAGTACATTTTTTATTGATAGTATAAATGAGAAAGGCAATGCCTTTCTATACCATTTAGATAGTTTAGGAAATATTATTGAAACAAAAGAATTTTCAAATCCAGATTCTAATTGGTGGTTTATACAAATTGAAAAATATAAGGATTCAAATTTTTTATCAATAGAACTTATTTCTGACACTTCTCTATATAATGAATACTATGTAGGCGAATATGACAAAAATCTTAATTTAGTTTCCAGAAAAAAATACTTATTACCGGAAAAATCTGATGTTTTTAAAGTTCGCTTCAAAGTTGTTGATACTATAGTCATGTTTTACTATAATCCTATGTACACAGGACTTGGCTTTTTGCAATATATTAACAAAGATACTACTTTGTATTATCAAGACACTATGTATTTTAATGAATTCAATATTCATTCACCTGATTTCTTTTATGCTATAAATACCATATTTGAAGAAGGTCTGTCAGTGCCTAAATCATTTATATCAAAAATATCACTTGATAATTATAGCTTTACAAAATCTTCAAATATTTTCGATTCAACCCAAATATTTAATGAAGGGATGTTTACATATATTGAAATAATAAACAACAAAATATATCTGACATATTTAACAAACAGTGAACAAAGTGATTTTGACTTTATTGTTCTAAAAATAGATACTTCTTTAAATGTAATTAATTCTGTTAGAATGGCAAATGATTTTGAAGAAATAGATGTAATGTATAGAAGTACAGACACTCAACACAAAAAATCAATCTATTTTTTATATACAAATTTATATAACAATATATTTGAAATTGCAAAAATTGACACTAACCTTAATATTATATATAATAAATTTATTGAAATTGAAAATGACTATAACAATGGTATTTGTCAAATTATTGCTACAAATGATGATGGTTGCATGGTTGCTATTAATGTATATGGAAGTGAACAATATATAATTCTCTACAAATTCGACGCAGACGGTAATCTTCCTGCAAATATTAACGACAAAATCAAAATCTCAAACTTCCAGCTCTACCCAATTCCTGCTTCAGATATTCTAAAAATAAGAAAAGCAGTTCAGATTCCCTCTGCTGAATTTGTTTTGTATAATTCTCTCGGGCAGATTGTTTTGCAAAAGACACTTAGCGAAAGCACTACGGAAA
>DYKL01000044.1 GCA_020722645.1 Acetofilamentum sp.
TGACTGAATTTCAGATATATAAGTATAGACTTACGGATTTAAGGTAATTTTAAAAAGTATTTACTTTTTAACAATTTTATGGTTAATTGTGTTATTACCATTAGAAATTTTCATTGTGTAAACTCCTGTTCCAAGAGAACTTAAATCAATTTCTGATTTGTCAATAACATTGATTTGTTTTAAAACGCTTTTACCGCTCATATCAAAAATTTCAACAATATTATTGTTTTCAAGACCGTCAAGATAAATAAGGTCATAAGTCGGATTAGGATATGCAACGATGAGAGAACTATTTTGTTCTTCAATTCCGACGGGGCTTAAATAAACAGTCAGAGTAATATTTTTATATAAATAATCAATTATACCGTTAGCCGTATAATAGCCATTATAACTGACTTCATATTCATAATTTTGACCAAATGGGACACCATTAAAAATTGCTCCGGCAAAAGTTGTTATAGTAGATTGTCCATTAAAAATTACAGTAGCAGTAGTCAAATTTGAATTAGTGTTAATATCTTTAACAAAAAATTTAACTTGATAAGAACCATCTAGATCGGCAGGTGTACAAAGAGAAATACCATCAGAATAAATTGCTCTGATTGCATATTTATGATCTCCGGGTTCTGCTTCTATATCAGTATATGTCAAAGTTGATGTAGATAAATCTTCGGCAATTAATACATCTTCTCTGTACAAATCATATCCTGTTAAAGCTTTAGCTGCCGGTGCTGTCCATTCTAAATCAACTTTAAAAGAAGTTAAATCGTTTGTATCTACGTTTGCTGTCAGTGTATTAGGAGAAGCAGGGTAATCGTATGTTCCGGCAGGGATAATATTTATATTTGCTGCTTGTCCATAAATAAAGCCATTTACATCAGATAGAGCGTAGTAACCATTAGCATAACCACTCCAACCAAAATTGAAATGAAACATATCTGTGTCGTCATAACCATCGCAAACAAAAGCGTGTCCATCAGTACCATCATTGCCAGAATAATAAATTGGTTGTGAGTTATTTAAGTTTGTTTTCAGTAAATTCATCCAGTTAGTTAAGGTATAATTATCTTTTTCAACGTATTGAACAGATGTACTATAACCGAAATAAGCTTCAAGTGCATCATCAACATTAAAACTATAAGCTCCTGAGCCAGTTGGACCATAGCTCATGTTTACAGAAACTCCGCAATGGTATAAAAGTAATGCACTATACCAGTTTGCCTCTGAATTATGCATATAAGACCACATATATGTCGTATTACCAAAATTAGCAGATAACATTCCATAGCTTGTTGAATAATAACTATGGTTCCCTGTGCCGTTTATTGGATAATTCCAGTATTTCATTATTATTCCCATTGCAGTTGCAACACAACCGGTATAAACATGTCCATCGGGACCACCTGAATCTTCCGGACAAGCTTCATTCCAACCGGCATCTTGATTCCATAAAATATCACCTGTTAATGGTTCAACAACAACGTCTTTTGAATTGGGTTCTGCATATTCTGAAAAATCATCGAAACTTACGTTGTAATATGCCCATAAATCAGATTCAGGGGCTGTTGTATTAGTCTGGCGAACATAAGTTATTTCTTGTTCGTATTTATTTAACCAAAATTTGATGTTTTCAGGTTGGTTTTCAGTTACAAATTTATTGTCAAATGAATAACCGATAATTGGATAGAAATTATCTTCTGCTGAAACTAAAACAAATCCTTTGGGTTCAATATTAAATACATAATAAAGTGGATGGTTTCCATCAGTAATTGTTTCTTCAACAAAATTAATATCATTGGCTTTGACACCGGTTTTTTCATAAATAAAGTTTTTTGCTACTAATCTTGCTTGGTCAATCGGAATTTCTTTTCCAAATACTGACCCGAATAATAACGCAAATAATCCTAAAAATAAAATAGATTTACATTTCATAAGAAAAATTTTTAAGTTTGTTTAAAATTTTAGACTTTCTTTTTAAAATATCGTTGCAAATATAATTAAAAAATTTTTAAGTCCCCGAAATTTTGAAATTCAATTCATTTAAAAGAAATTATGTGAAAGTTTTCTGAAAATTTTGTTTTTTTCAAAAAAAATACAATTTTTGATAAATTTTTTAAATTAAGAATTATAATATAAATCATTAAAAATCTTAAATTATGCGAAAATTATCACTTATTTTATTAGTCTTTGTTTTTTCAATTCGTTTTGCTGTTGCTGACGAGGGTATGTGGCTGTTGACAATGCTCAATAAAAACTACGAACAAATGAAAAAACAGGGTTTAAAACTTACCACCGAAGACATTTACAGCCTCAACAATTCATCAATAAAAGATGCTGTTGTTATTTTCGGAGGCTTTTGTACCGGAGAAATAGTTTCAGACAAAGGCTTAATTTTTACGAATCATCATTGTGGTTATGGCAGAATACAAGCACACAGCACAGTTGAACACGATTATCTGTCAGACGGTTTCTGGGCTGGTTCTTTTGAAGAAGAATTGCCTAATCCGGGTTTATTCGTTAAATTTCTTGTTAAAATGGAAGATTATACAACTGAAGTTTTAAAAGGAGTTGGAGATGATTTGACAGAAGTTCAGAGAGATGAAAAAATCAACAAAAACATTGAAAAAATTGTTAAAAAAATTCAAAAGGATTTTCCTGAAAGTCAGGGATATGAAGTATTAATTCAGTCTTTTTTTGAAAACAATCAGTATTATTTAGTTGTTTATCAGGTTTTTGAAGATGTCAGATTAGTAGGAACTCCGCCATCTTCTATCGGAAAATTTGGAGGAGATACAGACAACTGGATGTGGACAAGGCATACCGGTGATTTTTCAGTTTTCAGAGTTTATGCAGATAAAAATAACAATCCCGCAAAATATTCTCCTGATAATGTGCCTTATAAACCAAAACATTATTTCCCGATATCAGTAAAAGGGATTAATGAAGGTGATTTTGCAATGATACTAGGTTTTCCGGGACGTACTGACAGATATTCAACAACTTACGGAATTACCGAAGTAATGGAGATAACAAATGAAAATCGTCAGTTGATAAGAGGTGAACGACAAAAAGTTTTACTTGAAGATATGCATTCTGACAAAGAAATAAACATTAAATATGCTTCAAAATATGCAAGAAGCAGCAATTACTGGAAATATTCCATTGGACAAAATCAGGGATTAAAAAGACTAAAAGTTATTGAAAAAAAGAGAGAAATTGAAGTCAAATTTGACAGATGGCTCAATGAAAATGAAGAACGAAAGCAAAAATATGCAGAAGTTTTGCCTACTTTCAAAGAAGTTTATGCAAATCGAAGAGAATTTGTTTATTCTGATTTATATATCAGAGAATGTTTTATTTACGGTTCAGAATTCGTCTCTTTTGCACATTCATCTGAAAATTTATACAAATTGTTGGAAAAAGGCGTTACTTCGGGAGATGAGTTTGACGAAGCTATTAAAAAATTGAGAACTGTTGCCGAAGGATTTTTTAAAGATTACAATGCACCTACCGATAAAAAAGCTTCTGCTGTTATGCTAAATTTATTCACCAAAAAAGTTGATTCAAAATATTTCCCTTCATTTATCACTAAGGCAAAAAGTGACTTTCCGAGTTATGATGATTACATTGCTCATATTTTCAAAGTTTCGGTTTTTGTAAATAAAATCAAATTTGAAGAATTTATAAATAATCCAACACTTGATAAATTAAATAACGATCCGGCATTTATTACAGCTAAATCTATTTATGAGAAAAAAGATGAAATTGATAATCTTTTAAAATCCGACAATGAAAAGTTAAAACGTGCAAAAAGATTGTGGTTAGCCGGTTTAATGGAGATGCAATCTGATAAGTTTTTCTATCCCGATGCAAATTTTACAATGAGATTGACTTATGGAACAATTGGAGGCTATTCGCCAAAAGATGCAGTCGAATATAAATATTACACAACTTTAAAAGGGTATATGGAAAAAGAAGATGCTGAAAATCCCGAATTTGTTGTGCCTCAAAAACTTAAAGATTTGTACAATAAAAAAGATTTTGGCTGTTATGCTGATAAAAATGGTGATTTGCCGGTTTGTTTTTTAAGCAATAATGACATTACAGGTGGAAATTCAGGTAGTCCTGTAATAAACGGCAATGGAGAGTTAATAGGCTTAGCTTTTGACGGTAATTGGGAAGCTATGAGCGGAGATATTGCTTTTGAACCCGATTTGCAAAGAACTATAAGCGTTGATATAAGATATGTTTTGTTTATTATCGAAAAATACGGAGAAGCAAACAGGCTTATTGACGAATTAAAAATTATAAAATAGGACAAATAAAAAAAAAGAGGCTTTTGCCTCTTTTTTTATGTTAAGTCATGAGAAATCCAACCTGAATCAGGATCATTTCCTTTTGCATCTAAACCTGCCAAAAATACCCATTCGTGATGAACATAAGTTCCGTGATAAGTTGGTCTTAAATTACCACCTGTGAGTTTAACTTCTGCTGTCCAGTTATAAGTCTGACCGCCTTCAAGTTTTTGTGCAGGAGCTGCTATAAATTCAACTTTTTGGAAAATATCTTTATCAATATTTACGTCAAAAGCTTGGTCGTTAGATACTTCTTTTTTAGGTAATCTTACTCTTTCAACGCTTTTTACCCAAACATAAACTTTTTGAATATCCATTGGATCTTCTTTTACTACTGCTGTAATATTTACTTTTACAGGTTCGGTAAGTTTGTTCCCTTCCATTGAGATAGTAACTTTTGCACCACCACCTGTAATTTTATTAACAGTACCTTTGATTTTATCAAAAATTCCCATTTTAAATTGTTTTTATTCGTTAATAAATTATTTTTTGCAATTATAAATAATAAATTTGAATTTTGTGCTTTATTTTGACAAAATTTTTGATAAATATTTTTATTATATGACAAAAGTAGATATTGGATTAATTAATTATAAAAATTGGGAAGATACTATTAAATGTCTCGAAAGTATAACTAATTCAGATTATAAAAATATTGCCGTTAATATTATAGATATTCAGAATATTGATGATTCCGTTTTTGAAATAGAAAATTATTTAAAAAATTATCCAATTGAAAATTATTTTTATAAATCATCTTTAAATAATGGATTTGCTTATGCCAATAATTTGATAATGAGAAATTTATTGTCCAAGGATAACACAGAATTTATCTGGTTGCTGAACAATGATACTTTGATTTATGAAAACACAATTACAGAATTAGTCAGTTTTTTTGACAAAATATCAAAACAGGAAAAGGTCGGTATTTTAGGTTCAATGTTGGTTAATTTTGAAGATTCATCTGTAATTCAATCTTTGGGAGGTGTTTTTAATCCAAAAATCGGCAAAGTTCAAATAGTCGGTAAAAATAAATCAGTATCAGATTTTAAAATTAGTTCTGATTTTAAACCTGATTTTGTAACAGGTGCAGCAATGTTTTTTCACAAAAGTTTAATAAATGATATTGGTTATATGCCCGAAGAATATTTTATGTACTACGAAGATATTGACTGGTGTTTTTCTGCTTTAAAAAAGGGATATAAAAATTTTATTTGTGTTAATAGCATTGTTAAACATAAACAAGGTGCATCAACCGGTAATAAGTATGATAAAAAAAGTTCAGTTTCACATCTAAGAAAGTATATGTATATTAATTACAAAAAATTTTACAAAAAACATTTCTCTAAATATTCATTTTTAGCTTATTTTTGGCTTTTAAAACAATTCTTTGGACGTTTATTCAAATTTAATTTTAAAGAAGCCGGATATATATTAAATTCAATTTTCAATAATCAGGTTGTTAAATAATTGTTTGTTAAAGCGTTATAAAAAATATTTTTTCAAACAAATCTATAATTTAATTTTGCAGCTAAATCATTCTTTTATTTTTTAAACTTATGAGTAAAAAATACAAACTAACTAAACCGCCTGTTTTAAATAATATTAAAACCGTAAACAAAGAAAAAAATATTAAGACTAACAATATTAATGAAAAATCAAAATTTGTTTTCAATATTTCTCATTTTTTCTTTTTAATTTCTATTGTAATAATTCCAAATTTATATTATAAATTAGCGTTGGATAAACATTTAGAAATCAGATATTTAGGATTGGCATTGTTTGTCGCACTTATTGCTTTTGTCTTTTTAATAAACAAAAAGAATAATAAGTCTTCGATTGATGTTAATCTATACAAAAGTCCGGTTGTTTTGCTTTTAACATTTTATTTTTTAGTTGTAGTTGTGTCTTATTTTGTTGCAATAAGCAAAAGCGAGGCATTATATGAAATATTAAAAACAGGTCTTTATTTGATTTTATTTATATATTTATTACAATTTATTATTCCTGTAGAAAAGTCGGAAGAAGCTCTTGTTTCTGCTTTTGTTGTTTTAGGTCTGATAATTTCTTTTATAGGAATTTTCCAGCTTAGTGATGCTATAAAAGAACACGGTTTTGGATTAAAAGCTGCTTATTCGGTACTTGGTAATTTTGCTCATAAAAATTTATTTTCTCAGGTATTATATATTACGTTTGCTTTTTCGTTGTACGGGATTTATTATTTTGCTGATAAAAGAAAGCTTTTACCTTTTATTACTGCAATCCTTAACGTTACAATTATTCTTTTGCTGATGACCAGATCTGTTTGGGTTGCAATGTTTTTATCCGGCATTTTGGTTATTCTAGTTTATTTCTTTATTTTAAGAAAACACATTCCCTTCAAAAAGTTAAAAAAACCGCTTATAAATTTATCCGTTATATTTGGATTATCATTCTTAGTTTTTCTTTTGTTTTATGTATCAGGCGACAAGCAGGAAATTAAACAGCATATAGCCGAAACTACACAGGCAAACAAAGGAAATGCAGTCCACAGAATTGCTTTGTGGAAAAAGTCAATTCCTATTGTCAAAAGTAATCCGATTATTGGTGTTGGTGCAGGTAACTGGAAGGTCGAAATTCTGAAATATGACGTTACCAAAAATCAAAAACAAAAAATGATTGTCCCTCGCCGTACTCACAATGATTATATTACTGTTGTCTCCGAAACCGGATTTTTAGGACTTATTGCTTTTTTTGGAACAATTTTTCTCGCATTAATTCAGTGTTTTAAGTTAATCAGAGACAGCGAAAACGAAAACGATAAAATATTTTCTCTGACTTTGTTTTTTATAATCAGCGGGTATTTAATTTATTCCTTTTTTGATTTTCCGAAAGAGAGAATTGAAACTCAGATTTTTATTCATACAATAATTGCTTTTGCCTTTTTCAAGTTTTACAAACTCAAAAAATCCGAAAATACCAAAATCGTTACAAAAAAATTAAAACCGGTATTTGCTTTTATTGTGATTTTTGCATTTATTGCAACTATTTCTGCAATTGCAAGAATTAAAGCTGAAGTTAATATCAATCAAGTATATGGTAAATACAGAAATACTAACAAATTTCAAAAAATTTATGATTTGTGTGATGAGGCAAATTCTGTTTTTGTAAAATTAACTCCATTCAATATTCCTATTGTTTCTATTCAGGCAAAATCAATGGCTCTGATGAAAAAAGACAAACAAGAAATTCTGGCGATGTACGATTTGGCTCTCAAAGAAATGCCTTATCATATAAGCACTTTACTTGATATTTACAAGATTTATATGCAGGATAAAGAGTATGATAAAGCCGAAGTTTATATAAACAAGGCTATTGAATACGCTCCTTCAAATATTCTGGTTCAATTGGAATACATAATCTTTCTAAAATTGAAAGGGGACAAAGAAAAAGCTTGGGAATTATTACAAAAATATGACCCGAAAACTAAAAATGCTACTTACAAAGCCTTAATGATCGAGTTTTTGGGACAGAGATTAGTTGATGAATCTAAAAATTTAAAATCGAAACGTTTATTGTCTTATTTCTCGAAAACTCTCGAAGCCAAAGACCCACTCATTCAGATATATATTGATGCAGTATCCAATAATGTTTCGTTTGAAAAACAATTGTATTATCAGGCAATAAAAGAAGTTTTAGCCGATAAAATTCAGGAAAATGATTTTAATAACGAAATTGACAGTATTATAAAATTTTATGACATTAAGTTTTAATTATGCACAAACCTATTGTCAGTATGGTAATGCCGGTTTATAATCGGGCAGAATATCTTAAAAAATCTATTCAAAGTATATTAAATCAGACTTTTAAAGATTTTGAATTTATTATCGTTAATGATGGCTCTGCTGATAACTCAATAGATATAATTAAATCTTTTAACGACCCCAGAATAAAAATTTTTGAAAACGATAAGAACAGAGGTATTGTATATTCCAGAAATCGAGGTTTGTCGGAAGCAAAAGGTGAATTTATTAGTATGTTCGATTCTGACGATATTGCAGTGCCTAATAAATTGGAAATACAGCTTGATTTTTTAAAAAACAATCCGGATTTTGCAATGGTCGGTTCCTGGGTAAGGTGGATTGATGAACATAACAATTTTCTGAAAAATAAGTGGAAATTGACAGCAAAACCAGAAAAAATTCCTGCAATTATGCTTTTCAGGAACTATTTTGTTCAATCTACTGTTGTAATAAGAAAAAATGCTATTCCGGACGGAAAATATTCAGAGGGTTTTGATATTGTCGAGGATTCAAAAATGTGGTTTGATGTGGCATTAAAACATAAGGTTGCAAATATTCAGAAATATCTTGTTTATTACAGGGTACATTCCGGAAATATCTCTGATTTGAATCCTAAACATTTTGAAAATTCAAAAAAACTTTTTCGTTATATTTTTAAAATGCTTGATATCGAACCAACAGACGAAGAGCTTAATATTCATTATCTTATAAAAAATGACAAAAAGATAAACGATATTGAACAATTGAAAAAAGTTGAGAATTGGCTCATAAAAATTGCTGAAGCGAACGAGTCAAAAGTATTGTTTGATAGAAAAATATTACGAATGGTAATTTTCAACAGATGGCTTAAAGTTTTGAACAAATCAAAAAAAACAGGTTTTGGAATTTTTAAGACAACATTGAAATCGCCTTTGTCGAGATATTTTGTTTAAATAAAGAAAAATGAAAAAAATTGTTGATGTTTCAGTTTTAGCAACAAATTATAATAACGCGAAATTTCTTGATGATTTTTTTGAAAGTATTGTTAATTCAACTGTTGCCCCTGCCGAAGTTGTTTTTGTTGATGACGGTTCAACCGACAATTCAATTGAAATTGCCGAAAAATACAACAAAATTCTTCCTCTTAAAATTGTATCTTTTGAGAAAAACAAAGGCAGAGCTGCTGCATTAAATAAAGGTAAAAACTTATGCAATTCCAAATATACTTTGATTATTGACCCTGATGATATTATGTTGCCCGATAGAATAGAAAAACAGTACAATTTTATGGAACAAAATCCTCAAATTGACGTTTTGGGAGGCAATGTTACCTATTTCAACAGCATTACAGGGAAAATCCTTAACAAATCTAATTTCCCGCAAAAAAAAATATATGAAACTTATGCAAAAGGTGAAAATGGTGTTTTGCAACCTACAGTAATAATTAAAACTGATGTTATAAAAAAATATCAGTACAAACAAATTGTACCAGGGCAGGATTATGAACTTTTTTCAAGAATTGTTGTTGATGGTTATAAGTTTTCAAATTTAACTGATATACTTAACAAAATGCGTGTTCACCCGCAAAGTGCCGTCAGCAATCTGAAATATTCGTCAATAAAACAGATTTTTGAGCAAAGAGATTTGATTTTTGGTACAAAAACCTCTGATTTGAAAGTATATTTTTACTTCATACATCTTTTGAACTACCGCAAATCAATGTTATCAAACAAAAAACTTGCAAAAATTTATTATAAAATAATTGCAAGTCTTTTTTACCCTTCAAAAATTTTTAAAAGGTTATAGAGAGGTTGTATGCAAAGTCTGTAACGTTTTGTTGAGTCATTTACAATGCACTATAAACTATGCACAATGCATTATCAACTATGCACTTATTTACTGATGTAAATGTACATCCATTTGTGGGTACGGAATATTTAATCCTGATTTAGAGAATGTTTCATATACTTTTCTGTTCATATCAAAAAACACATCCCAATAATCCGCAGCGTTTACCCAAGCTCTGACTACAATGTTTACTGAACTGTTTGCAAGTTCTGAAACAGCCATAAATGGAGCAGGATCTTTCAAAATTTTTGAATCTTTTGTAATTAAATCGTTTAACACATCAAAAGCTTTTTGAACATCATCACCATAACCAATGCCGAAAGTCCAATCAACTCTTCTCTGTGGTTCGGTAGAATAATTTTTCATAATTGTGTTAGACAACTGGGCGTTAGGGACAATAATTGTTTTGTTGTCACCGGTTTTCATAATTGTATTGAAAACCTGTATTTCACTGACAACTCCACTAACACCTGCTGCTTCAATAAAATCACCTGCTTTGAATGGTCTGAAAATCAAAATCATAACGCCGGAAGCGAAATTTTGCAATGTTCCGCTTAATGCCATACCAATTGCAAGACCGGCAGCTCCGAGTATAGCAATAAATGAAGTCATTTGAATGCCAAGCATACCAAGAACACTAATCCATAACAATGCTTGAAGAGTCATATTTATTAGGCTTCTTAAAAATGACTGCAAACTTACATCATACTCCTTCTTTTTAAATAACTTGGTTATTCCTTTCATTACGAAACGAATAATAATATAACCTACTATCAGAACTACAATAGCTCCAACAACTTTTGGACCGTACAGTACCAAAAGTTCAATCAATTTGCTTAAATATTCTTCCATAACTTTTTTTTTCAAAAGTAATAACTTTCATGTTTTCTCCAAAAATTTTTATCGAAATTAACTGTTTTCAAAATAAATATTACTTTTGTTTAGTTTTTTTAGAAGCTAATGTTTTATAAAATGCAACTAATTTTATTTAATTGTTTTCTTTAATTAAAATCTGAGTTATGAGAACTTTAATTTTTTCAGCAATTTTATTTTCAGTATTCTTATTATCTGCTCAAAAACCCTCGATACAATGGCAGGAAAAGGTAGGTTTTACTAATGATGATGAATTTTATCGGGTATTAAACAGCGGTGGTAGTTTTGCTGTGGCAGGTATGTACAGAACAATTAATGATCTGCCTCAAAGCTGGTTACTTAGTTTTTCTGTTGACGGTATTATATACAGGGAAAAAAAATATATTTACGAAGGTAATAATCTGATTAATTCAATTTGTTTGAATAATGACTATTCTTTTACTTTTTCAGGATACACTTACGAAAGAAAACAATACGTCAGAGATTTGTTTTTTACAAGGGTTACTTCTGCCGGCAAAACAATTTTCAGAAAAGTAAACGGCGGAAAGTTTAAAGATGGTGCTTCTGATATTCTTGCCCTTGGTGATGGCGGTAATATTATTCTGGGATATTTTTCTGACAATGAAAATCAGGATTTGTGGATTATGCGTGTTTCTAAATATGGTAACGAAATGTGGAAAAAAACTTACGATTTTTCAACTTATGATAATGCTGTCGGTATTGCTGCTTCTAATGACAGAAATATTTTGGTTTGCTCTAATAATTTTAATAAAGAAAATTTTTGGGAAATTAATTTTTCCTATTTTAATATCGAAAACGGAATTTTAGGCTGGCAAAAGAAAATTGAAAGTGATAAAAAAATAACTGCCAACGATTTTATTAAAACTATGGATTCTTGTTATGTTATTTGTGGCGTTGTCGAAAGCCAGGATAAAGCAAAAGATTTTTGGATTGCAAAAACAAATGAACAGGCTGAAATTGTATGGGAAAAAAATTACGGTTGGAGTATGAACGAAGAAGCTAATGGTATTTTTCAGAGGTACAACGGAAATTATCTTGTCTGCGGATACACTGAATCAAAAGGTGAAGGAATGTACGATTTCTGGGTAATGGAACTTGATGCTGAGGGTAATATCATCTGGGAAAGTACTTACGGAACAGAAGCCAATGACATAGCTTATGACATCACTGAATCTGATGATGATGGTATTGTTGTTGTCGGCTCTACTTTTAACGGAGACAATAAATTAGACGGTTGGATTATTAAACTCAAGTAACTGTTTGTTATTGTCTGATTTTAAGATTGTTAATAAATTCATAATGCCTGATTTTCAACTCAAACAAAAACTGATTGATGAAGTAAAATCTTACATAGACGAACAGAGAATTGTTTTCATTGATAATGCCTGTAATATTTTAGCAGAAAATTTTATTGATAAAAAAAATGAATTTGGTGTTTCTTTGGTTCAAGAAAGTATAGAAATTGCAATAATTGCCTCAAAAGAGACCGGACTTGGTATTTCATCAATTATTTCGACTTTGCTTTTCAGACCATATTTAGAGGGTGTTATTGACGATAAATTTATCCTTAATAATTTTCCGGAATTTATACATAGTCAGGTAATTACAATTATTAAAGGGATAGTTGAAGTTAATAAACTTGACAATAAAAGTGTTTTTGGTTTAGAACAACTCAATTTTAAAGAAAAATATCAACATTTAACTAAAAGAAGCAAGAAATTTGCTGTTGATGAAAATACTTATTTAAAAGAACAAGGCGAATATTTCAAACATTTTTATATTACAATTGGTAAAGATATTCGTGTTCTGTTGCTTAAATTTGCTTACCATTACTACAAAACATTAAATATCAAAGATTTTGACGAGAAACATCGTTTGATTTTAGCACGTGAATCTCGCTATTTGTATGCTCCTTTGGCTCATCAGTTAGGTCTATACAATATTAAAACCTATCTCGAAGAGACTGCTATGAAATATCTTAATTCTGATATTTATCGTGAAATTGCCGAAAAACTTGCACAGACAAAAGCTTCGAGAGATAAATACATTGCTGATTTTATTGAACCTATAAAAAAATCTATCGACGAACTTAACTTAAAAACCCAAATTAAAGGACGTCCGAAATCTATTCATTCTATTTGGAATAAGATGAAAAAACAGGGAGTTGGAATTGATAAAATATACGATTTATTCGCAGTAAGAGTAATTTTGACTGATAATTTTGATAATGTTCAGCAGGAGAAAGCTGCTTGCTGGAACGTTTATTCTAAAATCACAGATGTCTGGGTGCCAAACCCGAAAAGATTAAGAGACTGGGTATCAAATCCCAAATCAAGCGGATACGAATCATTGCACGCTACAGTTATTGGTCCAGAAGGCAAATGGGTAGAAGTTCAAATCAGAACTAAAAGAATGGACGAAATCGCTGAAAAAGGTTCTGCCGCTCACTGGAAATACAAAGAGGTTAAAGAAAACCGAATTTCCGGTATTTGGCTTGATGAAATAAAAAATATTATTCAAAATCAAGATACACAAGTTTACAAAAATGCTACGGAAGATGATGAAAACAAGAAAGCCGCAAAAGACGAACTATACTCCGATACAATTTATGTTTTTACTCCAAAAGGCGAACTGAAAAAACTAAAATCCGGTGCTACGGTTCTGGATTTTGCATATCAAATTCATACATCTGTTGGAGACCGATGTACAGGTGCAAAGATTAAAAATAAATTAGTCGGAATACGCCATAAACTCATAAACGGCGATATTGTCGAGATTATTACTTCTAGTTCTCAATCGCCACGAGAAGAATGGCTTGATATTGTAGTTACTAACAATGCACGAACAAGAATAAAGAGAGCTTTAAAATTTTTCGAAAATGAAAAAATTGAACAGGGAAAGCAAATTTTTGCAGAAATAATTGAAAAAGTTAAGTCAAAATATAAAACAGATTTCGATTTTAATGACAAAAAATTGAATATTCTGCGTAAAAAATTCGGACTTACAAAAATTGCCGATTTTTATCTTCAAATTGCTGAAAATCAATTAAACATAAACGAAGATAAAATTTACGAAATATTTATTTTACCTGCTAAAACTAATTTTGAAAATGCTCTTGAGAAACTTCAGAGTCTAATTGAAATATCAAAGTCAAAAAAAGATAATGATACCGAAGATTTTTTAATAATTGACCAAAAACTTTCAAATATTAAATTTGAATTTGCAAAATGCTGTAACCCAATTCCCGGCGATAATATTTTTGCATTTGTTACGGCTACAAAAGGAACAAAAATTCATAAAATTGATTGCAAAAACGCTCCTGATTTGTTCAAAAATTATCCTTATAGAATTATTAAGGCTAAGTGGAAACATCAAGAAACTGATACTAAATTTAAGGCTAAACTGAAGTTAGTAAGCGAACAAAAACCGGGAATTGTCAATCAGATTTCGTCTGTTATTTTAAAACAACCATTCATTGAGTTATACGAAATAAATATAAAAGAGTCTCAAAATCAGAATTATGAAGGTTCAATCGGAGTTCTTGTAAACGGCATAAAACATCTTGAGCAATTAATAAACAAACTAGCTGCTATTAATGGAATAATAAGTATAACAAGAGATGATAACTTGTGAAAACAGAATTATATTTATACAAATTTTATAAATTAAGTTCTTTTTTTAACTCTTCAATTCTGTTTTTTCTTGTTTTATTAGTATTACTGTTTATTATTATGACGACAATTGCCCAAATTATCAAAACTGCTGGTATAATAATTTTGATTACAATATCAGTAATATTTTCTATCCCGAAAAAAATCAACATCAAAAGCACAAAAGCAACTATAAACAATTATTTTGCAGTGTGTTTGCTTGAATTAAAAATACTTTTACGTGCAAATTTGTACTTTAAAAAAGGCATATTATACAATTTTTATTCTTCAAGAAGCTCATCTTATTCCCATTTTTTCAACTATAATTCAATTTTGTCAAATTCAAAATTTCTGTTTTCCAACTCTTTTTTAGCAAAAGAAATTTCTTCTTCATATTTAGAATTTTTATCCGAAAATATTTCATACAATTCTTTGTCGGTTTTGCTTTTATAAATGTTTTCCAAGTCTGTTTTCATAGTTTTTGTTTAATTGTTTGTAATAATTTGACTATTTATGTAAATTAAGATTTGATTTTTTGTTGGCAGGTGTAGATCCTTTCAGGACAGGCATCAGCCAGAGGCAATGATTAAAAACTGCATATCAAATAATTGTAAAAAATGTGAATTATTCGTATGAACTAAAGTCTAATTCGGGAAAATTGCCGTCGGGAAGCTCCGGTAGCTGAAAACCGACGTAAGTTGATAAAATTTCCTGCTCATATTTTGCAATTATTTCAACTTCTTCTTCATTTACCGGAACTTACTTACAACTTTTCAGGTTTTACAGGCGATAGCTAAGAAAAAAC
>DYKL01000045.1 GCA_020722645.1 Acetofilamentum sp.
CATTTGGTTTTTTTTGGTGCAAAATTACTTTATTTATCTTAATATGCAAATATATAAAAATTAATTATTACCTATTTGATTGAATGACTCCTTTGTAGAAATCATTTCTGTTTTC
Organism: Acetofilamentum sp.; assembly: GCA_020722645.1. GTDB lineage: Bacteria > Bacteroidota > Bacteroidia > Bacteroidales > JAFGUD01 > JAFGUD01. The sequence continues at coordinate 116 of DYKL01000045.1, forward strand.
ATTATACTTTTTCAAAGCAAGTTTGTACAATCTTTTTTGTATTAGTTTTCTTGCTCTTAAAAGTTGTGTTTTTGAGGTGCTTTCACTGATTCCAAGCAACTCTGAAATTTCTTTATGTTTGTAATTTTCAAGAACATACATACTAAAAACTATCCTAAACCCATCAGGTAAAGTTGATATAATATTAAAAATTTCCTGTTGAGAAAAATCAGTTTTTTTAACTAATGATTCTACATCATTTATGTTTACATTTTCATCTGCAATTTCATCAGCAATTTTTAAATCGTCAATATCTTTAAAGGTGTTTTTCTGCTGTTCTTTTATGTATTTAAGACAATTATTAACAGCAATTCTTTTAAGCCATCCTTCAAAAGAACCTTTGCTTGAAAATTGATGAATTTTCTGATAAACAATAACAAAAGTTTCTTGCAGAATATCTTCAGCTACCTGCCAGTTATTTGTATATCTGTATGCTATTGCTTTGATTAAACCTGAGTATAAATTAAATAGTTCTTCAAAAGCATTTTTTTCGCAATTTTGCAGTCTTCGTATTAATTCCGAAGAAACATTCATCTTATAGATACTTTTATTTAGTTAAGTTGCATAAAAAGTTTGCTAATTTTTATATTTTTGTTTTATTAACAAAATTATTGTTCCAAAAAATATGTGTAGTTTTTCATAAGTAAATCAAAATCAACATATTTCATTATATAAATTTTTTCGTCAAGTACAATCAGAAATTCATTTTTATTTAAAATTCCTTGATTAAAATAATCATAAGCAACTATTTTTTGCGTAATATTGTGAATATCTGTTATTTCCATTTCAAAAATTATGTCATCATTTTTTAAGTCTTGAAAATCAATTATTTCAGAGTTTTCAATTAACTTAGAATATTTAACATTATAATATTGAGACAAATAAAATTCCAAATTTTCGGTAATATAATTTATCTGACTTAAATTATCACAATTTTCGCCTATAAAATAACTGTCAGTGTTTTTAATTTGAAGACAAAAACTCTCGTGAAATTTGTAATTTAGGTATCTTATTTCTTTAATCTGATTATCTGTATATGAAAACAAAACATTTGTAGTCCAATTTTTAATATCAGTTGAAAAATTAAGATTTATATCAAAATCATAAGTTGGAATATATGCAATATATGGCGTTTCTGAATTATCAATCATAATATAATTTCCCAAACCTTTTACATAATCGCCCAGATAAAACGATTTAAGTTTTTGATTGTTGTCAAAAAATTCAACTTTTGTTTGATTTAAAATTTTTTCTTTAACGATTAAAATTGCATTTTCAGGAAGAGGCGATTTAAGTTTAATATGTTTAATTGTGTTCATTATTCTTGTAATATTCTCTGAATTAGCGATAATTTTTTCGTTTATGTACCAATTTTGTTCTTGTTTTTGAATAATTAATTCATTTTTTGAGTCAAATATTATAATTTTTGTAATCCTTGATGTGTCCTGAATCGAAAAATCAGTTTCATTTTTATTCAAAGTATTATTTTTACAAGAAAAAAATATAGTAAAATGTAAAATACAAATTAGTAAAATTAAAAAATTGTTTGCAAGTTTCATAAATAATTGATTTTCAGCACCAAATAATGTTTAAAAAATTTTCACAAAGTTAATTAAAAAAATATATAAATTTGCAGACCAAAATTAAACAATTTAAAAAACATAAATATGAAATTTATAATTTCCAGCAGTGAGTTATTAGCTTATCTTCAATCGCTTAATAAAGTTGTACCAAGTCGTTCTATCGTTCCTTTAGTTGAAAATTTTCTATTTGATATTTCACACGATGGTTTAAAAATCACAGCCACAGATTTAGAAACAACTTTAATAGCAAAAATTGAACTTGATAATATTGAAGGCGAAGGGAAAGTTGCAATTGAAGCCAAAAGATTATTGGACATTTTAAAAGAATTTGCGCAACAACCTTTAACATTTGAGATAAATCCTGAAAAATCAGAAGTTTTAATAAGAACAGAATCAGGCAAATATTCAATTCCGGGCAACTTTTTAGTTGAAGAATTTCCTGAACCTGCTGAAATTAATCCCGAATTAGCTAATTCCTTTGCTGTAATGGCAGAAGTACTAAGAAAAGGCATCAGTTCAACATTTTTTGCAATCTCCGATGATGATTTAAGACCTGTAATGAACGGTATTTTTATGGAAGTTAAAACAGACAATTTAACATTTGTAGCTTCAGATTCTCACAAACTTGTAAGATACAGAAGAACCGATTTTCAAGCTGAAAAAGAATCATCATTTATTTTAGCAAAAAAACCGGCTGATTTACTTAAAAATATTTTAACAAAAATTGACGAAGATGTAAAAGTTGATTTTGATAATAAAAATGCTGTTTTCCAAATGCCGAACTATAAAGTTGTTTGTCGTTTAATCGAAGGCAATTTCCCTGATTATGAAGCAGTTATGCCAAAAAACAATGATAAAGTTGTTAGCATAGATAAAGCTAATTTTTATAACACAATCAAAAGAGTTTCTCTTTTTGCTAACGAAGCAAGTAAACTTGTTAAATTTTATTTCCGAAATAATGAAGTTGATATTTCTGCTCAAGATATTGATTTTTCAATTTCTGCTTTCGAAAAAATTAATTGTTTATACGATAACGACCCAATTAAAATAGGCTTCAAATCTTCTTTTTTGATAGATATTCTTCAAAATACAGATACAGACGAAATTTCAATGTCTATGTCTGACCCTAAAAGAGCAGCTTTAATGTATCCAACTACAAAAAAAGATGAAAATATAGATGTTCTTATGTTAGTAATGCCTATGATGATTGATGAGGAAGACACAGATGAAAACAAAGAAGAAAATGTATAAATATACATTACATTACAAAAAAAGAGCTTAAATTAAGCTCTTTTTTATTTTATAAACAACTAATAACTACCTTTTACAGTATAGGTTATTTCTTTTGTTGTAACTCCTAATGCGTTTTCCTGTTGAGTAGTCAATATTACTTTTTCTTCAAAATCTCCTTCTTTTTCAACATAAGCAGGGTCAATGATTACAACAAATTTGCCGACACTTTTGGGTTCTACTACTTTATCGAATAAAATTACCCCAAAACCATCAGGAACAATAATACTTGTTACAGTAAGTGATGTAGGTGTCGGATTTTTGACAACAAACTGATGTTCGACTCTTTGATCAATTTTTCCGAAATCGTGAACATTATACTCTGTAACAGGACGACTATTTCCAAACATTTGTGCATCAGCATCAACTACTTGTGCTAATGTAACAAAAGTCAATGAAAAAACAAAAACAAAAAGTAAGATAATTTTCTTCATTTTATTAATATTTAGTTATTATATTATTTTCAAAACAAATTTAAACAAAGAAAATTCAACAAAATAAAATTTTTGACGAACTGATTTTTTTGCTAATACCTTAAATCCGTATGTCTATAATTATATATCTGAAATTCAGTCAGGTGAAAACACCTGACTGGTGCAAACTACATGTTGCAGGTGCCTGTACTGTAAGTATCTACCTGCAACCACTTACGAAAAAACTTGCGGATTTAAGGTAATAAATAAAAAAAGTTGAAAAGAATTTTGGCTCTTTTCTTAAAAAATGTGGGTAGATATTCTATTTATAGCATTATATCCGTTTGATTGCTTGAAAGCGGTCTTACGGATTTTTACCCTACAAATGTTTAACACCTTTGATGTTCTTGGCTTTTATTAAATCCACCAACAATTTCTCATATAAGAGCCAGAATTTTTAGTCTTTTCAACTTTTTTTATAAAATATCTGAAATTTTTAAAATTTACCTTTTACAGTATAATTTATTTCTTTTGTTTTCAGTCCAAGTGCATCTTCATATTGAGTTACAACTGTAATAATTTGTTCAAAATCACCTTCAATATTAACCTTTTCCGGGTCAATTACAACAGTAAAAGTTGAAACAGATTGAGGTTTAATAGTGTTTTCGGCAATTATTACTTCAAAACCTTCGGGAGCTTTAATTTCAACAACAGTAATAGGAGTAACACTGGAATTTTTGATTATAAAATCGTGTTTTACAATTTCAGAGATTGTACCAAAATCATGAACATTGTATTGTTTTGTATTACGTCGGCTACCAAATAATTGAGCGTCAACATCTTCAACTTGAGCAAAAGCTCCAAAAAGCATCGGTAGAACAAATGCTATAAGTAAAACTAATTTTTTCATTTTTTTCTGATTTAGGGGTTATTACTATTTTATATACGTTAATTTTTTAAAAAAGTTGCAAAAAGTTTATTCAAATTTACCAGAAACCTGATAGGTGTAAGTTTTATTAATTACAATTCCTGTAATAAGTATTTCCTGAACTGTAATTGAGAATGTTTCCTTGAATCTGTTGCTTTCGTCAAGACTTTCGATATAATCTTTGTAAACAGAAACTAATATTTTACCTTCTTGGTTAGGTTGTATAACTTTTTGAGGAATCATAACAGAAACTCCTTGTGGAATGCTGACAGAAACAACAGTTATGTCAATTAAATCACTATTTTTTAATGTAAATTCGTGATTTACAACTGATTCTGCTACAACGCCAAATTCGTGAGTTCCAAAAGCAGTACCTCTTGAACTTCCAAATAACTGAGCATCATCTATAACTTGTGAAAAAATCGGTGTAAGCAGAAAAATAAAACTAAGAATTGAGATTAACTTTTTCATATTTTAGGGTTTTAAGTTTATAAAATTGTTATAATTTTCTTTTGTATTTATGTTAAATAAAATTGATTGTTCATCTAATAGAACGTGTATGACATCAAAAGGTTGCAAAAAAGTTCTGAAATTTTGATTTTTTGTATTTTCACTTTGAATATTTGTTAAAATTTTTTTTGGTAATAATATTGGATGCCCTCCTTTATTTTCATATTTTGGTGAAATATATGCATTTTTATTTCTTTTTTCCCAAAGCTTATTTAAAATATTTTGGTTTACAAAAGGATTATCAACATTATGAATAAAAGCAAACTCACTATCCAATGCATGTTCAGTTCCCAATTTAATAGAATGAAATCTGCCCTCGTCAGGGTTTTTATTTTCTATGCAAACAGCATCAGGTATAATTTTTCTTGCTTTTTCAATCGTTTTTGAATTTAGTACAAAAATTATTTTTTTACATTTAAAACTAATAAAAACATTAAATATATGCTCTATAAATGTAGTGTTTTTTACAGAATCAAAAATTAAAAAAGCTTTGTCTTCGCCCATTCTTATTGAGTTTCCGGCAGCAAGAATTATTGCAGAACAATTTTTTTTCAATTTTTTTAGTTTACATTTATAACTATTGTCCGATAAAACTTTTTTGAAGGTACTGTATCCGGAAAAGTTATCAAATCGGTAAAAACAACTTGATTGTTGTAATTAACATCTATTGAATACGAATTATTGGCTTCTGTAACAAAAATAAACTTACCTGTTTGAGCGGGTTTAGCAATACGTTTTTCAGAAGTTTTTGTATTTGTAATACAAATTTCGACATCATTAATCGGTTGTTCGTTCTGATCATAAACGTATCCAATATTTATTGTCTGTTTGTTTACATTTGTCGAATCCAGATAAACAATAAATATATCAGCTTTACCTTTTGAACCGTACCTGTATGAAGTATAAAAAGCTTTTTCGGTAGAAATAATAGGCGTAAAGAAAATATCATCACCAATTGAATTTATTGGGTAGCCTATATTTTCTGCATATCCCCAAGTATTAAATTCTGTTTTTGTGCTTTTGTATATGTCGAAACCGCCAAAAGATTTATCTCTGCCATCAGATGAGAAATAAAGAGTATTTCCGTCAAAAGAAATGTTCGGACTTTCTTCGTCGCCTTTTGAATTAACTCCCGGACCAAGATTGATTGCTTTGGACCATTCTCCGGTTGCTAACTTTACAGAACACCATATATCCAAACCTCCGTATCCACCGCCTCTGTCACTTGTAAAGTAAATTATACTACCGTCAGTCGTCATAGAAGCATGTGTTTCTCTATGCCTTGTATTTATTGGTTTCGGTAATTTTAAAGGAGCGCTCCATTTATCATTGCTGTATTTGCTCAAATAAATACTTCCGTTATCATCATCTTTGTATATTAACAATTCTTTGCTTGTATGTCCAAAATTGACACTTGCTTCGTTGTTAGGTGTAGAAAAAACATCTAATTTTACAGGATCAGTCCATTGGGCATCATTAATTTTTGAGAAATAAATTTCTTCGTCATATTGACCATCGTCATATTTTGAATTATTGTCGTGAAAACGACGACTTGTAAAAATCAAAATATTTTCATCTTCGCAAAATACAGGTGAGTGGTCGGTATAAGCTGAATTAATTATACTGTCCAGATTCTCGACAGTAAAAAGATTGTTAAGGAAATTTCTGGTTTTTTCCAGTTCACAATTAATCGAAAGCATAAATTGTTCGTTAAAAGTTTCGGTTCTTAGAGTTTCAAGAATAATTATCGAACTGTCAATTTTATTGTTAAGGCGATATGCACGAGCGAGGTAAAATTTGACTTCAAACGGGCTAACATCTGAGCGGTATTTTGGGTCGTATAACTCATCAGCTTTCTGAAGATAAAATAATGCACTGTCTTGTTTTCCGAAAGTATTCAGATAAGCAAAGCCAAGCCTGTAATAAAAAGCAGGATTTTTTGGGTCAAATGATATCATTTGTTTGTACATACGAATAGCACCTGTAAAATCTTCTGTATATACAAGATCTTCGGTTACATTAAATTGTATTTGTTGCTGTCCGTCTTCATTTTGTGCGACAGATGTTAATAGCAATCCAAATATGTAGAATAAAAAGATGAATCGTTTCATTTCATGTGTAAATAATTTTGTAAGTCGTTGATTTGTAATTATTTTCATTCTATTGGTGTGAGAACTTTAAGGTTCTCATGGGTGTTTCATGTGTAAATAATTTTGTAAGTCGTTGATTTGTAATTATTTTCATTCTATTGGTGTGAGAACTTTAAGGTTCTCATGGGTGTTTCATCTGTATTTTTCATCTGTATTTTTTTTATGAACTTTCTTCTTACAAAAATAAAAAATTTAATTATTTTTAACAAAAAATAAATCGCTTTTTTCAAAATGTGCTATCCTCTCTAATTCTTTATTAAATTCCGGAGCTTTTAAACCATTTTTAAAATTAACAAATCCTTTAAAAATTCTGGCTTCGTCCCACAAATTTTTATCAATAAAACTTTGCAATAATTTTTTTCCGCCTTCAACAATTAAAGATTGAATATTAATTTTATAAAGATACAACAAAATCTGTTCTAAAATATCAAAATCAATGTTAATTTTGACTAAAATCACTTTTTTGTTTTCATCATTATTTTCATTTTCATTGAAAATGATTGTATTTACAGAGTTATCAAAAATTTTATAATTTTTGGGAATTCTATTTTTTTTATCAATGACTAATCTTAAAGGATTTTTGCCGAACCAATATCTTGAAGTTAGTTCAGGATTGTCGTTTAAAGCCGTATTTGTTCCAACAATAATTGCTTGTTCCTGAGTTCTCCATTTATGAACAATAAGTTTTTCCTGTATTCCGGTTATCCATGTAGGTTGCGGTTTAGCATCTTTTTCTCTGATTTTATCGATAAAACCGTCAGCAGTTTGTGCCCATTTCAAAATAATGTAAGGGCGCTTTTTTTCGTTAAAAGTAAAAAATCTTCTGTTAATCCATCTAGAATCCTGTTCAAGAATACCGGTTTTTACTTCAATTCCTCCTTTTTTCATTATTTCAATACCTTTACCGGCAACTTTTTCAGTAGTGTCAATAGTTCCTACGACGACTCTCGGGATTTCCGATTTAACTATTGCCTCGGCACATGGTGGTGTCTTTCCCCAATGAGAACAAGGTTCAAGATTTACATAAAGTGTTGATTTTTTAAGCAGTTTTTTGTCTTTTACAGAATTTAATGCGTTAATTTCAGCATGATTTTTACCGGCTTGTGAATGGTAACCTTCTCCTATAATTTCATTATTATAAACGATAACTGAACCTACAAGGGGGTTAGGAAATGTATTTCCTGACGCATTTTCTGCTAAGTCAATACACCTTTTAATGTATAATTCGTCAAAATTCATAAAAAAATTCCTCTTATACAGAGGATTGAAAATATTGTGCCAATTTATTAACTTATGCGAATTACGGGTTGAAAAATAATGTTGAAAATTAACTTGTTATATGTTATTTTAAATCAGGTGAAAAACACCTAATTGAGGCAAAGTGTAGATCCTTTCAGGACAGGCACATGATTGAGGCAAATTGCCTCTGGCATGTGTTTTCCACCTGACAGTTTAACTTCAACAAACTTCAACACTTATCGCATTACTTATATTTGAATGCTGTCTGTCAATAATTCTGCCTGATTTTTATCGGGATGAATTTTAATTAATTTGTTTGTTGCGTTTGGGTTTATTTTAATTGCTTCATTCAAATAAAAAAGAGCGGAATTTGTATCATTTAATAATAAATTTAAAGACGATAATTTTATATTAAGTAGATAAGAATTAGTGATAAATTCTTTACCGGTTTTTAAAATTGAAATTGCTTCGGGAATATCATTTGTTTTGCTTTTGTATTCAGAGTAATCAAACCAGTATTTATCTTCGAATGGATCAAAAGAAATTGTATGCATATAAGCTTTGTCAGCATTTTTATAATTTTCTTCAGAAGAGAATAACTTAGCAGCAAAAGCCCAGTATTTAGAATTCAGATTTTCTAATTCAAGTGCTTTAAAAAGCGATTTTTTTGCTTTTTTCAACATATTGCATTTAAAATATACCATTGAAAGATAGTACCATGCATTACTTATGCTTTTGTCAATTTTCAGTGCATTAATCAAATCTTTAGCGGCTTTTTTAGGTCTATCGGAATTGAAATTAGCAAGCCCTTTAAGATAAAAAGCCTGAGCATTGTTTTGTTCAAGTTGCAGAAATCTTTCCAAACATTCAATTGCTATATTGTTGTTTTTATTATTATAATAAATATTTGCCTTATTATAAAGTGCAGATGAAAAATTAGGGTCAATTGCAAGTGCAAAATCAAAGGCTTCGATTGCTTTTTCGTTATCGTTAATTTTGCTGTAAACAACTCCAAGATTATACCAAGCTAAAGTTGAAAAAGGATTTAATTTAAGATAAGCATTGTATAATTTTTTGCTTTTGTCTAACTTTTCTGTTCTTTCAAGACAAAATGCCAAATCTAAGATTGTTTTGTCATCTTTTGGATTTATCTGGTATGCTTTTGTCAAATAAAAAGAAGCCACATCATATCTGCCGATTTCGATAAATATCTGAGAAATTGTATATAAAATTGGAGACTGGTCTTCGTTTTCGAGTAAATTGACTGCTTTATCAAAAAATATTAAAGATTTATTGATAATTGAACTTTTTGCAAAGTTTATACCTATTAACATCAGCAAACCTAAATCGCCGGAATGATTTTTATATAAATCTTTCAACTTATAACTTGCTTGTTTGTGAAATCCGGCTTCAATTAAAAGTTGTGCTTCGGTAAGTTTTAATTCAAAGCAATCAGGATATAATTTTATTGCAATATCCAAAACTTCTATTGCATCTTCCATCTGATTTTGTGTCAGATAAAAATCTATCAAATCTAAAAACTCATTTTTTTCAATGAAAACAGAAAATCCAGATTTTATCTGTTGAAATTTAGATATAACAATATCCAAATCCATTGATTTTTCGGGGTCAGTAAAGTTTAACATTTTAATGCGTTTGTGTGTTTGTGTCCGCAGACAAAAGTAAATATTATTTTTTCATATCCAAAAATTTATCAAAAAAAAAAATAAAATTTCTAAAAAAATTACTCTTTATACAATGAAAACCTTGTTATAACTTGTGTAACAGAATCTATTTGAGTTGCAATAGACATTATTAAACTATCACTTGTCAGTTTTTCTATATACAACATATCTTTTACATTTTTGGAATCGGGGGGCCACATATACAAAAGTTCATTTTGTGTGTCTAATTGCCAATATCCCGATTCAGGAACGGCAAAACCATATTTTTCGAATGTATTGTCTTTTTTTATTTTTAGTAGAAAATTTTGTTTTAGTAAATTAACACTATTAATAAAATCAGCATATTCAACATTACTTCTTTGCATATTATCCTTATAATCAGCAAGTTTCCAATTTCCAACAATATTTTTTTCCATATCGCTGCTTGATAAATTGATTATATTGTTGTTTGTAAAATTATTTTCAGTTTGGTTATTTCTGTTGTATCCAAAAATCAGGTATAAAATTATTACTGCAAAAACAACACTTAAAGAAACGACCAAAATTGTTTGGTTAGATTTGCTTTTTGTTTTCGATTGTACTGCTGATTTATTTTCTGTCTTTTTTTCGATTTTAGGTTTCGGAGTCATTCCAAGAGTTTCGTTTATTAACACAGTTAAGTCATCAATTGCTTGATTGGTATTAACATCATAGGCATTTATCCAATCGTGCGAATTGAGAAAATACTGCATAGATAAAGACAATTCCAAATCGCTAATAACAAATGGAATAACCGGAATATCTTTGTCAAAAAAATATTCGTAATCTTTCATCAATTTTTCGGAAGAATTTGATTTTGAAGATAATACAAAAACACCTAACTGAATATTATTTGTATCCTGATTTTCATTATCTGAGACTGCTACCGAATTTTGACATTTAAAGCCTTTATTTTCAAGTTTTTGAATAATATTTATGGCTAATTTTTTATCTTCTTTTTCGTAGAAAACTGAAATCATTTTTTTTTTTTTCTGTAAAAATATTAAATTTTTACAAAAATATCAAGTCTCTTTCAAATAAAAATTAAAATTTTAAAAAATATTGTATTTTTTTAAAATAACAATTAATTGTTGTTTTCGTTAATCTACAAAAACAATGATTGAAATAAATAAGTATTTTTGCAAAAATTTGTTATGAAGAAATTATTATACACATTATTAATTATATATTTTGCATTAGTTTTAGTTGCTCAAGAAGATATGCAATTAGCTATGGAATATTTTAATGCAAAAGAATTTGAAAAAGCAGAAGTTCTTTTCGATAAATTATATAAAAGCAAAAAATCAAAATTTTATTTTGATTATTATTTAGACTGTTTAATTTTTCAGGAAAAATTTAAGGAAGCAGAAAATAAAATTGAAAAAGAACAAAAAAGCCATCCCGATGATTTAACTTTTTATATAGATTTGGGATATTTAAAGAAAATGCAAGGAGACGAAGCTGAAGCTGAAAAACAATACAAATATGTTTTAAAAAATTTACCTTCAAATTATAACTCCATTTCAAATATCGGTAATTCATTTCAAAGAAAAAAGGAATATACTTGGGCAGAAGAAGTTTATCTTAAAGCAAATTTGATGCTCAATAGCCAATTTTTACAACATTTAGCAAACGTCTATGCATCTCAACGGAAATACGATGAAATGGTATCTGCTTACCTTGATTATTTAAGTTCAGATGTAACAAAATATCAGACTGTACAAAGTATTTTTTCTAGTTATCTGCAATATGATGTAAACAACGAATTTTCAGATATTCTTCAAAGACAATTAATTATGAGAATTCAAAAAGAAGGAAAAGAAATTTTTGAAGAACTCATAATCTGGTTCTATACTGAAAACAACAACTTTATGAACGCTTTGGTTTATTCAAAGTCATTGGATAAAAGAAAAAATGAAAACGGTATTAGAGTTTTCAGAATTGGACAATTAGCATCAGAAAATGAAGATTATGCTACAGCAAACAGTGCTTTTACTTATGTTGTGGAAAAAGGAAGTCTTTATCCTTATTATTATCAGGCAAAATTTGCACTTCTGAATGTTCTTTACCAACAGGTTATTCTTGGGCAATTAAGTTCTGAAGAAGAAATAATCAAATTAGAAAACAGCTACCTATCTCTGATAAAAGAATTAGGAATTTCAAACAGAACAGTAGATTTTATTGTTGATTTGGCTCATCTTCAGGCATTTTATCTCAACAAAAGCGAAGCTGCAATTGAACTTTTGCAGGAAGCATTGAATATTCCAAATCTTTCGGAAGAATTTAAAGCAAAATTTATGGTAAAACTTGCAGATATTTACGTTTATGCTGAAAAACCTTGGGACGCAGTATTAACTTACGCAAAAGTTGAAGAATTTTTCCCAAATGCAGAAATAACTGACGACGCAAAATTTAAAAAAGCAAAAGTATATTTCTATCTCGGTGAATTCAAATGGGCACAAGACCAATGGGACATTTTAAAAGGTTCACCTAGTAAACTGATTTCTAACGATGCAATTTACTGGTCGCATTTTATTGACGAAAATTCCGGTTCAGATTCATTACAAAATTCATTAAAAACCTATGCTTCTGCTGATTTATTTTTTTACCAAAGAAATTACGATAAAGCTCTTAAAATTTCAGATTCTATTATAAATAACTTTTCCGCAGAACCTGTCGTACCAATGGCATATTATCTTAAATATCAGGTTTATATGCAACTTAAAGATTATATAAATGCTGCTGAAAATCTTGATGTTTTTTATGAAAAATATTCATACTCAATGTGGGCAGACAAAGCTATATTCGAATTAGCACAACTTTACGATTACTATTTAGACGAAAAGGACAAAGCTGCTGATTGTTACAAAAAAATCCTTTTCGATTTTCAAGGTAGTATTTACACCGAACCAAGCAGAGAAAGATACCGTGAATTATCGGGTTTATAATGTTTTGAGTTGTTTGGTTATTTCAACTACCCATTCTTTCTGTTTATTGAAATTCTGAGGCAAAGGATGATAATATGCATAAGGCATACCTTCCTTTTGAATTCCTGCGATCTTCGCATTTTTTATACTTTTTAAAGCCATTTGTGCCAAATCACTTAACTTTTCGTTTACTCCCCATGCACAAATTACCGGTACTCCTTTGACAAACAATGACTTAAAATCCTTTTTTCTTCTTTCATCAAAAATTGAATGAACAATGTCAGTATTTTTTATTTTTTCAATTTTCTGATACAAAACAGTACATTTTGTTTCACGCATATCTGATAAATTAAGGACTCTTGCAAAATTCAAACTAAGATTATTCATAACTCTCATTATTTGGTCTTGTGTGTTATCGGGAATAGTCGGAACTACTTTTTCTAAAACATCTTCATAACCTTTTAATTGGCGAGAAGAACCCGGATTCATCATAATTACCATCAAATCAGGTATTTCTGCTTCCGAATTTTTGCGTTTAATATTTAAAAACTTTCTGAAACTATATTCAGCTTTATTGTAAAAAAAACCAGTAATATTAAAATAATCTCTTGTTTTTTGCATATTTTAAACTTTTAAACCAATTACTAATATATCATCAAGTTGAGAATTATATCCTTTCCAGCTTTCAAATTCCTGATGAAGAATCTTTTTTTGATCATCAATTTTATGTTCAACTAATGACAATAAAATATTTTTGAACCTTTGCGACATAAGTTTTTCATTTTTTTCACCACCAAATTGGTCAGCATAACCATCTGAAAAAGAATATATTAAGTCGTTTTTTAAAAGCTGAAAATCTTGCCTGCTGAATTCGTTTTCCAACAAATGGATACCAACAGGCATTCTGTCCGGTTTTAGCTCTATTAAACTGTAATCTGAATTATTTGGAGCATAAATACGAATTTTTTTGTTGTTTTCAATTGATTTCAAAAATTCGGTAGAAGGATTTTTTCTGACAATATAAACAGGATTTTGAGCACCTGTATATTGCATTTGCAAATCGGTATTATTAATAATGTATATGGATATATCCATCCCATCTTTTTGTTCACCCTCGGCACCTTTTTGTTTTAATGAAATTTTGATTTTATCTCTAAGTTTATTGACAATTTTATCGGAAGCCAAAGCTGAATTTTCGGCAAAAATTTCATTCAAAAAAGAAATACCCAACAAACTCACAAAAGCACCGGGAACACCGTGTCCTGTGCAATCTGCAGTTACGATAACAGTTTTGTTTTCAATAATTTTAAACCAGTAAAAATCACCGCTTACAATATTTCTGGGCAAGAACAAAACAAATAATTCATATAAATCCTTAAATCCGTATGTCTATACTTACATATCTGAAATTCAGTCAGGTGAAAACACCTGACTAATGCAAACTGCATGTTGCAGGTGCCTGTACTGTAAGTATCTACCTGCAACCACTTACGAAAAGACTTGCGGATTTAAGGTAAATCTTTAATTTTTTCATAGTCGGGCAATGCTGCTTTCTGAATTCTGCTTGCATATTTGATACTATCCGTAATTTCGCGGTTTTGTTCTTCTAGTAATTCGTTTTTGGTAATCAGGTTATCTCTTTGAGTTTCAATTTCTTCTTTTTGAGTTAAAATTTCAGCATTTTTTTCACTCAGGGCATTTTTCTGCTCAATTACAATTTTTTCGTATTCTGAATTTATTTTTTGTAAAAGATTCATAATAACTATTGTGAAAAAGAACAATGAAATCAATCCAACGACAAGAATCACAAAATCATCTTTTCTGTACTCCAAATCTGGTATATTAATTCCAAAAGTTGAGTGTATTTTGTTAAAAAAAATCAAAACCAAAATACTGAAAAGAACGCCTGTAAAAGCCATTATACGATTATTAAAACATAGAACAATATATGCAATAATCGACATTATAATTATTCCGACTCTTGGCAAAGTGCTGTAAATAATATTAAGACCTTCTCCGTTTAATTTTGAAAACACTGACAAACCTGTAAAAAACAAAGGAAAAAACAAAGCAACCATTAATGCGGAAATTATAACTTTTCCTTTGTAATTCAAAAAAAGTAAAAAAGCAATAAAAGGTAAACAAACAATCATTCCGAGCGGGACATAAACCATATCCAAAAGAAAATACATCGATAAAACCACAAAAGTTAATGCAATTATCGAAATTCTCATAGCAATATTAAAAAATACAGTGCTTTTGTGCATATATACGGGCATTTTTTCATTAACACCCCAGAAAGCTATTTTGTTCCAAATACTCATTTGTAATATTTTAAAAGTATTAATGATCAATAGTTCGGTATATTTTGAAGTAATTCGTTAATATTCAGCAAATTGA
>DYKL01000471.1 GCA_020722645.1 Acetofilamentum sp.
ACTTTTAATGTTAAAATGGAATGGTGTTTTATCTATACTAAATTAACAATGCCGATGATTGTATAAACTTGGTACCAGATTTTTTAATTTGTTTAAAAAAATCAGGAATTGTATTTGTAAATACTTCATAATATTTACCAAGATTTATACGAAACCTAATGACTTGTTCGCCACTGAAATAGTTCGCTCCATACAAAACTTTGATGTCTTCGACGCTAATCGGACCTTTATTAACCTGATAGTTAATATATTGACTTAATTCGGTCATTTTTTTTATTGAGTTGTTAAAGAAAAAAACCGCTGAAAAAGCGGTTTTTAGAATGGCAAATCGTTTTCTGTATCGTCTTTTGACAAATCAACATCTTCGGGAATTTCATCAACAATTTTATTTTCAGTATGATTTTTTTCTTCGTATAAAACATTCTCAGAAACCTTAGCGGGAGTTTGTTTAACGGTAGTTCCGGTAATTGGTTGCTCGCTTATTTTAACAATTCGCCAAGCTGTTAAATCTGTGTACCAACGTTCATTGAATTCTCTTGACTCAATTCTGAAACTTACTCTGATTTTTTCTCCGATTCTTAAAAATTTAAGAGCATCAACCGTTTCATTCCACGAATTGAAAACTGCTTTTTTAGGGTATTGTTCTTCTGTTTCGAGCAGAAAAGCCTGTTTTCTCCATGCTTTACCGGATTGTTGTGAAACACCAGTTTGTTCATCGAAAAATTGTACTAATTTGCCTTCAATTTCTAATGCCATAATTGTTATTTTAATTGTTTAATGCAAAATAAAAAAAAAAATTATTCTCTGCCAAAACTTTTTATCAACAATTAACCTGAATTATTCATCTAATTCAGGAGTTATAAAGTTAAAAGTTTAAAATTCATAAAGTTATGGAATTTTTATTTTTTTAATTTAGCCAAATTTTGGGATAAAAACCTATCTTGAAGGAATCTGGATTAAAATCATCTTAACCTTTTAACGGATGTTTGCCCGAAAAAACAAGTTAAGTCTCTGTAAATAAATAAAATGACAGAAAAAAAGTATTTTTTTGTGGTCAATAATTGTTTTATATTTGAAAAAAATTTATTTTTGCAATCCATTTGTTATCAATAAGTTTCGTTTGTGGTCACTAAACGAAGTGTTATTTTTATGTAATTTATTGATTATAAATGTGTTGTGTTTCGGGTTTTGGCAAACATCCGTTTTAACTTTTGACCCATTCAGGGCAGGCTTTTTAGACCTACCGGGCAATCAATTCGGGCATTCAATTTTCGGTATTGGTTTAAACCTGTTGCTTTTGTCGGTGGGGACATCGACAAAAGAGTGTATTACCGACATTTTAGGTGTCCACACCTGAAATTTCAACGGTTTTAGACCAGACCCAATTTTCGTTATTCATATCAGGGATTTAATTCTAATTTTAGAAAAGATATTTTTTCAACTATTAATTTATAATCATCTTCAGATTTTGATTTTGAATAATTATCGAAAAGCAAACTTAAATCATCAAGGTTTTTAATTAAAACTTTCAACTCATTGTTAAAATTATAAGCAGATGTTTCTACCTGAACATCATACATATAAGTAATAATTTTTTCAATTACTTTGTATTCGTTCAGCAACTTGTTTTTTATTTGCTCTATTTTGATGTTTTGAGAGTCTGAGTTTATAATTAAATATAAACTTTCAATCCAAGCACCATAGACAACAAATGGTAAAACGTTGTAAACACCTTTTTGTTCCAGATAAACGCATGTTTTAGCATAAGCCTCTGAAGTAATTATTTTTAGGGAATCAACATTGTCGATATTTTTTTCTAATCTTTCGACATAAGGCTTTCCATAAGCATCTTCGATTGAAAGTCTGTTAGCAAAATAACTTGCAGCTTCGGAATAATAAATTGCATTTTGACCGTTGTTCATTACGGTACAATACGCCAAATCGGCTGTAAAAACGCCCAACAACAAAGCACTTTCAAGCTGTGTTGTGTATTTTTCCTTCATTGAAAGAGGACTTACTATATCCGGCTGAAAGATACCCTCCTGTTCAAGAAATTTGAACAAATCTATCGGTAAAGGAATGGAGTATTGTTCGTAAGGATTTGAATTTTCTTTAATAAGGCTGTCTTTGTTGACAACAATAATATCCTGAGTTTTATTTTCCTGTTCACATGAGCCTGCAATTAGGATTAAAAAAAGCAGTAAATTAAATTTTTTCATAGAT
>DYKL01000046.1 GCA_020722645.1 Acetofilamentum sp.
CTACTACTGAATATTCTGGAAAATCTAATACTTTTAATATGCTATTATTGCTTGATAAATTAGCAAGCGACGAAATGGTAATTTTATACGACAAAGAATATGGTGACGGAGAAGATACTGAATCTATGAGCGGTACTAAAACTTATACTAAAGAAAAATAACAGAAATTTGAATATTTAAAAAACGCCTCAATTGAGGCGTTTTTTTATCTTAACAATATAAATTCCTGCAAATTTTTATCTGTCTAATAATTTTTGTTTATTTTCAAATTTATTAATTTGGAATATTTGACAAAAAATTTTTTCGTTTTCATTTTATTTTATACTTTAGCCAAAAAAATATTATGATACCAGAAAAAATTGAACTTCATCGTGGTTGCGGTGAATTAAAATTCGGTTTAACCCGAGATGATGTTGTCAAATTATTGGGACAGCCAAATGAAATTGATAACGAGTATATAAGTGAATACGGCAGTTATTACGAATACTATGATTTAAACATAGATTTGGCTTTTATGGAAGAAGATGACTTCAGGCTTGGGACAATAACATTCAAAGATGACAGATATTTGCTCGGTAACGACCATTTTATCGGAATGACAGAAGATCAGCTTGTCGAAGCTCTTAAAAAAAATGGATTTGACAGCCTAGAAAAAGACGATGAATTAACTGAAGAAGATATGACTGGTTACTATTCCGAAGAATTGGGGTTAATTATATACCTGACAGACGGAATTGTCAGTGAAATTTCTATAACTGTCGATTTGAACGACGAGGGAGCCCCCATTTGGCCTGAATAAAACTATATAACAGAAAATATCTGATAATTAGTTGTTAGTTGTCAATCATAAATTTTGACCCGAAAACTTACATCTATAAAACTAATAATTCTAAATTTATGTATTCCAAAATAATAGCAGTGATACCCGCAAGAATGGGGGCAAAAAGATTTCCCGGAAAACCAATGGCTGAGATTTACGGAATGCCTATGATAGGACACGTTTATCATAGAGCAAAAATGTGTCCCGATTTTTCAGACGTTTTTGTTGCAACCTGTGATGCTGAAATTGAGCAGTATATAACAAAAATCGGCGGAAATGTTGTAATGACTTCCAAAGATCATTTGCGTTCTACTGACAGAGTTGCCGAAGCTGTAACATTTATTGAAGAAGATTTTAATCAGAAAATTGATATTGTTGTAATGATACAAGGCGACGAACCTCTGGTTAACGAGCAGATGGTTGCTAATTCAATTTCTCCTCTTTTGATTGACCCAAGTGTAGAAATTGTCAATCTGATGACTGAAATTACTGAAAATGATGAAAAAGAAGACAGTAACTGCGTTAAAGTGGTTGTAGATAATAATAACTTTGCTCTTTATATGTCAAGGAGTCCTATCCCATATCAAAAAAGAGGAGTAGAAGGGCTTCCTACTCTGAAAAAGGTAAATGTAATTTCAATGAGGCGTGATTTTTTAATGCATTTCGCTTCTTTGCCACCTTCAACTTTGGAATTAGTAGAATCAATAGGAATGTTAAGATTGTTAGAAGCCGGAATAAGAGTAAAAATGGTATTAAGTGAAACTTATACTGTCTCTGTTGATACTCCCGAAGACCTTCAAAGGGTTGTAAAGCTTATGAAAGACGATTTCTGGATGCAAAAATACAATAAACAATAATTATTATGGGTATTTCAGATGAAGTTGAAAAAAGTAAATCGGGTTTGATATTTGTAAATTTCCTAAAAATTATACTGATAACTTTTATCACATATATAATAATGGTCTTTATTTCTCATTTTTCAGTTTATAATTCATCTGAAAGTTATAAAATTGCAGATAGTTTTTCTGCTATGTGGTTTGAATCAGATGTGCCAGCTCAGTATTTTGTTATTTTCGGTATTCATATTATTATCGTTGTAATTTTAGCATTGTTAGTTAATTTACTTTCATTAAAATTTAAAAAAAAATAAAAATTTATATTAAAATTCGTTTTTTAAAAATTTCTGATATTACTATAAACAAGTAAGTTGAAAATTATTGAAAATGTTTTATTAAAAATATATCTCCATAAAATTAATTTGCTGAAAAAAAAAAATATATTTTTGCACTTTTATATATAATTCAATAGTTCGGTATATTTTGAAGTAATTCGTTAATATTCAGCAAATTAATTTTGTACGTGTAACAAATTAGTAGTTGATTGAAAATCAATAATTTGCTACCTTCGTTATCACTCAGGATGACGCTAATTGAAAAATTAACGAATTATTGATAATTGAAATTGGTTTTAAATGTAAATGGGAGATATTTTAGATACTGTACAACTGAAATTTATTACAACAAGCGATATTCACGGTGCTATTTTTCAGTATGATTTTATCGAAGATGAAATTACCAGTTCATCGCTCGCCCAGATTTTTACATATATAACCGAACAAAGACAAATATCCGAGCAGGAAATAATACTTTTAGATAACGGAGACATTCTGCAGGGGCAACCAATTGTTTTTTACTCCAATCATCATTATGCACAAAAAAACAATTTTAATCATATCTGTGTACAAGTAATGAACTATATGCAGTATGATGCTGCAAGTGTTGGAAATCACGATATTGAAGCCGGACACGATGTTTATGACAAACTTATTAATGATTTTAATTTTCCTTGGCTTGCTGCAAATGCAATAGATAAAAAAAACGGAAGACCTTATTTTGAACCATATACTATTATTGTAAGAAAAAACATCAAAATTGCTGTTTTAGGTCTGATTACTCCTGCAATTCCTCTTTGGCTGCCCGAATCCAAATGGGAAGGTATTGAATTCGAGGATATGATAATTACTGCAAAAAAATGGGTTAAATACATTAAAGAAAATGAAAATCCCGATTTGTTAATTGGCTTGTTTCATGCCGGAATAGATCATACTTACAACAGACAAACAGCCGAAACATACAGAAACGAAAATGCTTCTGTTTTGGTTGCACAGCAAGTACCCGGATTTGATATTGTTTTTGCCGGACACGACCATCAGGAAAATAATTTAATGGTACTTGATAATGAAGGAAATGAGGTTATTATTTTAAATCCTAAAAGTCTGGCAAGTTTTGTTTCTGTGGTTAATGTCGAAATGAGATACAATAAAGAGACAAACAGATATGAAAAATATGATGTTACAGGCTTAAATCTCCAAATGAACTTTTGCGATTCAAATCCTGAATTTAAAGCTAAATTTGAAAAACAAATCAATATAGTAAAAAAATACGTTTCAGAGCCTATCGGTGTTTTCCTTCGTTCCATAAGTTCAAGAGAATCATTATTTGCAGATACAGGTTTTGTCGATTTAGTCCACCAAATTCAGTTAGACTGGTCAAAAGCAGACATCTCTTTTGCAGCTCCTTTAAGCTTTGACTCGGTTATCAGAAAGGGGACAGTTTATATGAGGGATATGTTTAAACTTTATAAATTTGACAATTTACTATATATTATTTGGATGACGGGGCAGGAAATTAAAGATTATCTTGAATATTCATATAATATATGGTTTAGCACAATGAGAAACATTAACCATACAATATTGAATTTCAAACAGAATTTCAAAGGCGAACTAGTAATGTCTGAAAAATATTACAACTTTTCATCTGCTGCAGGTATTATTTATACTGTAAATTTAAAAGAATCTTATGGAAATAAAATTGTAATTCAAAGTATGGCTGACGGAAGCGAATTTGATTTTAATAAAATTTACAAGGTTGTTCTGAATTCATATCGAGGGAATGGAGGAGGAGGTCATTTGATTGAAGGTGCAAAAATACATCACACAGAACTGAACAACAGAATTATCTCAAAATCTGTTAAAGATGTCAGAACAATAATAATTGATTGGATAAAAGAGAAAAAAGAAGTTATGCCTAAGGCATTGGGTCAATGGAGGGCAGTTCCTGTCAGTTGGTGGCACAAAGGGCGCCAGAAATCTATAAGAATTTTGTTTAATAATAAAAAAAGCTGATAAAATCAGCTTTTTTTATTGTTTTATTCGGCTAATTTTACACCAAAAACATTAGAGATAGCTTCTTTCAGTGTGTCTTTTGGCAAAGCTCCTACAGCCATCTGAGGTTGCCCTGCAACAGGAACAAACAGTAAAGACGGAATACTTCTTATGCCAAACAAACCGGCTAATTGTTGCTCATCTTCAGTATTTATTTTATAGATTTGGATTTTATCGCCGTACTCTTGTTGCAATTCTTCTAAAATTGGACCGATCATTCTGCACGGAGCACACCAAGGTGCCCAAAAATCTATAATTGAAGGAACACTTCCTTTGTATTTCCACTCTTTATTTTCTTCCCAATTGAATACTAAATCTTTAAAAGATTTTTCGTTTAAATGAATTACTTCTGCCATAATTTTAATTTTTATATTTAATTATATAGATTATTAAATGTATTTCAAAATCAATACCATTGTAATTAACGACAAAATGTCATAATTTTTTTATAAATTGAATTTTTTGCAAGTTTCAAAATTAAAGATATTATTTACATTTAATCAAATTATTTTTGAAGAAATTCATTTTCTTTTTAAAAGAATGAACTATAATTCAAAAAAAAATGTTTACTTTGTTGATAAATATTAAAAATTAAAAAAATGAAAAAAATTACAGTTTTTTTGGCTTTATTAAGTATTGTTGCAGTTTTTTTATTTGATTCCTGCAAAAAAGAGGATTTACCTTCAATGAATGCAAGTTTCGACGGAACTTCAAAAAATTTTCTGTTCAGAACATCAACCAGAGGTTCTATTCCATCAGTTGGCGAAGGATTTATGATAATCGGAACAACAGGTGCGGACGTGACTGATGGTGAGTATTTAACTCTTTTAATCAGAGGCGTTGATGTCAGAGCTTATAATTTGAGTACAACAATTATTGAAGGTAAATTTGAATGTGAAGCTATTTATCGTCCGGGTGGAGAAGGTGATACTACATTAGGTGTTTATTATGGTAAAGACGGTTCTATTTCAATTACCAAAATTGACGAAGAAAATAAAAAAGTTTCCGGTAGTTTTTCGTTTACTCTTTACAACAAACTTGTTGCAACTGATGTTATTTCAATAACAAACGGTAAATTTGAAAATTTAAAATACATAAATGCTAGTATCGTTACTGACGATTTTGAACTATAAATGACAATTTGTCATAAATGTAAAAAGATCATCGATTGATGGTCTTTTTTTATATTTTAAATCCGTAAGTCTATACTTATATATTTGAAATTCAGTCAGGTGAAAACACCTGACTGGTGCAAACTACATGTTGCAGGTGCCTGTACTGTAAGTATCTACCTGCAACCACTTACGAAAAAACTTGCGGATTTAAGGTTATATTTTAACTATTGTTTTTTAAGCAATGAGTAAGTTTCTGTTGTATTTCTATATCGAATGGAAATCGGTTTATTTTTAAAGACTTATTTAAAAAAAAAATCTAATTATTTCTTGTTTTCTTGACAAATATTTCAAATTTTGTATATTTGTCGCAAATTTGCAAGATTTTTGCAAAAAGCATAAAAAATTAACTAAAAAATTATGGCAGCATTTTCAAATAAATCAAATAATATTTTTTCATACAGCAGAGAAGAAGCAGTTAGACTGGGAAACGACGAAATTATGCCTGAACATATATTTCTGGGCATTCTCAGAGATGGAGACAACAGCATCTTAGACCTTTTGGTCAGAAACAACATTGAATTAAACAAGTTTCGTCGTCAAATTGAAAAACAAATTAAAGGTAATCATTTTGTTGAAGAAATTGACCGGGAGATAAAATACAGTTCCAAAACTTCACGTGTTGTTGCTTTGATGCAGTTAGAAGCAATGTCAATGGAGAGCAAGGAAATAGAGCCGGAACATATATTTTTAGCTCTATTGCGTGCAAAAAACAATTTTATATATTCCTATCTGCAGGATAACAAACTTGAATATGCTCAGGTAAAAAAAATGTTATCTACTCCCAAAGCCGAAAAAGAAAAAAATGATGACGACGAAGACGAAGATGAAGAATATTTTTCAAAAAAAAAACAATTTCCACAACAGAACCAAGGACAAAGAAATCGTCCTGTAAAGAGTGATACTCCTGTCCTTGACAATTTCGGCATTGACATTACTCAGGCAGCAATGGCAGGGAAATTAGACCCGATTGTCGGGCGAGAAACCGAAATCGAAAGAGTAGTGCAGATTTTAAGCCGCAGAAAAAAAAATAATCCTGTTTTAATTGGTGAACCCGGGGTCGGAAAATCAGCAATTGTTGAGGGACTTGCTATCAGAATCATAAATAAAAAAGTTTCAAGAGTCCTCTTTGGAAAAAGAATTGTATCATTGGATTTGGCTTCTCTGGTTGCCGGAACAAAATACCGCGGACAGTTTGAGGAAAGAATGAAATCTCTTTTAAGAGAACTGGCTGAAAACAGCGATGTTATACTTTTTATTGATGAAATACATACAATTGTAGGAGCCGGTGGCGCAACAGGTTCTCTTGACGCTTCCAATATGCTGAAACCCGCTCTGGCAAGAGGTGATATTCAATGTATCGGTGCGACAACACTTGATGAATATCGTCAAAATATAGAAAAGGACGGTGCTTTGGAAAGAAGATTTCAAAAAATTATTGTAGATCCTACTTCTATTGAAGAATCTATGGAAATTTTAAAAAATATTAAAAGTAAATACGAAGATTATCATAATGTTTTTTACACTGATGAAGCTATAAAAGCCTGTGTTTATTTAAGTTCCCGCTATGTAGTTGATAGACATCTGCCAGACAAAGCAATTGATGTTTTAGATGAAGCCGGTTCAAGAGTTCACATTTCCAAAATTTTAGTTCCTGAAATTATTGAAAAAATTGAAAAAGATTTAGAAAAAGTCAGACAAGATAAATTACAGGCAGTTAAAGAGCAAAATTTTGAAAAAGCAGCATCTTTCAGAGACGACGAAAAACATTTAATTGCAAAGCTGGATTATGAAAAGGATCAATGGCAACGGAGTTTATCTTCAAACAAGGAGGTTGTAGATATAAATAACGTTGAAGAAGTAATTGCAATGATGACAGGAGTTCCGGTTCGCAGAATTGCCCAAGGCGAAAACGAACGCCTCAGAAATATGAAGGATTCTTTAAAAACTAAGATAGTTGGGCAATATGAAGCGGTTGATAAAATTGTAAAATCTATACAAAGAAACAGAACAGGGTTGAAAGACCCGAATCGTCCAATCGGTTCGTTTATATTTCTGGGACCAACAGGTGTTGGGAAAACATATCTTGCAAAACTTTTAGCTGAATTTTTATTTGATTCAACGGATGCTCTTATTAGAATCGATATGAGCGAATATATGGAAAAATTCAGTATTTCCCGACTCATAGGAGCGCCTCCGGGTTATATCGGTTACGAAGAAGGGGGGCAACTGACCGAAAAAGTCAGAAGAAAGCCATATTCAGTTGTATTGCTTGATGAAATCGAAAAGGCTCACCCCGATGTGTTTAATCTTTTATTGCAAGTTCTTGACGAAGGGCTTTTGACCGATAGTTTAGGACGAAAAATTGATTTTAAAAATACTGTCATAATAATGACATCAAATATCGGAACAAGAGAATTGGAGAGCTTTGGTAGAGGTATTGGCTTTTCTGAAGAAAAAGAAGGTGATGAAAAAACTCAGAGTATCCTGAAAAAAGCTCTGAAAAAGGCATTTACTCCTGAATTTCTTAACAGAATTGACGATGTAGTTATTTTCAATTCATTAGACAAAGAACAAGTTGATTTAATCGTTGAAATTGAATTGAACAAGTTTATCGAAAGAGTTAGAAAATCAGAATTTGACTTGGAATTTTCAGAAAACGTAAAAGATTTTATAGCTGAAAAAGGATTAGATAAAAAATACGGAGCAAGACCTATTAAAAGAGCTATTCAAAAATATATCGAAGATGAACTTGCAACTTTTATTATTGAACAAAGAATAGAAAAAGGCTCTAAGTTGATTATTTCATACAATAAAGAAGAAGATAAAATAACAGTTCAGGTTATTGAAGATAAAAAATTTGAAACTGAGTAAAAAAATAAGTTTATATTTTATAAGGCTGTCTAAAAATACCGAACATTTAGTTTGCAGAAAAACTTTGTCTAAACATTTTGATTTTAATGAAATTATACAAAGTTTGTAAATGTTACTTTTTAGACAGTTTTCTTTTTTTGTAAAAATAAATTTTTTCTGAAATATTGACTTTAATTAATGAATATCAAAGGAATAATAAAAGGAAATTTTAATAAATATAAAGACAGCAAACTTGTAAAAGGCAGTTCTGCTTTTTTGGTTATAAAAATAATATCATTAATATTTGGTTATATAAACGTTATTATTGTTACAAAATATTTTGGAAAGTCTGCGCTTGGAATCTTTTCATACATAGTATCTATTATAACAATTGTTGGAACTTTTTCCGGTCTGGGTGTAGAAATGACAACATTGAGATTTGTTTCCAAATTCAGAGCATTGAAAGACTTCGGAAAGGTTAAATCCACATACTTTCAGGCATTAAAAGTTGTCTTTATTCATGGTTTGTTACTTTCGTTGTTTTTTTTCATCTTCCCAGAATTTGTAGCAGGTAAAATTTTAGGAAAACCTGAAAATGCTCATTTTATTAGATTTTTTGCATTTTTGCTAATACCTATTTCAATTCGTAAAATAAATAATCAATTCCAAAGGGCTTTTGGCAAAATAGGACAGTTTGGGTTTGTAAATCTTTTTTTTACTCCATTAACAGTAATAATACTTTTTTTTATACTGATATTATCAAATAATAGAGACGAAGCTACGCCTACAAATGCACACTTTGTAAGTATGCTGATTATGTTTGTAATCAGTATTTTTTTTGTTTTATCCATCAAAAAATGGAAGACTGCCAAAATTACAGAGAAAGTTAAATTGAAAGAAATTTTCAGGGTTTCAATTCCAATGTATGCAATTGCAATAACCGGAGCTGTTTCGACTTTTGCAGATAAGATGATATTAGGATATTTTGTGTCGAATGCAGAGATTGGAGTTTATCATGCAATGAACCGGACAGCTATGCTGATTGGCGTTTTTCTTATAACTGCCAATTCTTCGTTAGCACCAAAATTTTCGGAACTAGTAGAACTTCGTCAAATTGACGAATTAAAAAAATTGGTTGATAGATCAACAAAATATATAGCTTTATCTTCTTTTGCCATTTTTGTAGGAGTAATGTTAATTTCAGTACCTTTTATTAATTTTTTGGATTTAGGACTCGAAAAAGCATTTTTTGTGCTTTTGTCAATGTCGATTGGTGAATTGTTTAATGCTTGGGTTGGACCAGTCGCTTCATTTCTTTTAATGTCGGGACATGAAAAAATCAACCAAAATATGAGTATTGTTTTTACTGTTTTGTACGTTGTTTTTAATGTTGTTTTAATCTACTTTATTGGTATTTTAGGTGCCGCAATTGCTACTTCTTTAATTATTATTGCCAAAAATATTATTTTTGTGATTATTGTTAAGCGAAAATATAATATTTTGTTTTTTTACATTCCAAAAATTATAAAACGAGCTTTTAAGATTAAGATTTAAATGGACGAAAAAACACAAAATCCTATTTTTATTATTGGCATTTGTGGATGTTGAATGGTTAAATTTGGTATATTTGCAGAAACCAATAACAAAAACTATGAAAGAAAAAATTTTTAATCTGGTATTTGAAGAATTCAAACGTCAATACGGATTTGAATTGCCAAAAGACGAAATGACTTTAAAAAGGGTATAAGATGCTTGTATTAAAGCTGAAATTGAACTTAAAAGTTTGGATAGTACACATATTGATTTGCCTTTTATTTATGCTGACAATAATGGTCCAAAACATTTAGTTTTAATTGTTCCAAAAAATATTGATACAAGGATAGAAAATATTAAAAAACAAAAAGAAATAGTACCGGATGTCAATAAAACACTCCATAAATCTGAAGCAGAAAGTCTTAATTCTTTTTTAAACGATATAATTGCGCAGAAAGAGGAAAAAAGAGAAAAAAGAAAATTCAACGTTACACCTATATTGTTTATAATAATAGTTATAGCATTAGCCGCCTTAATTTACTTTTTCGGAATACATTTACCATTTTAAAAAATAGATTATTTTTTTTGCTATGTTCTAAAATTATGAACAAAATTTGGATTTGATAATTAAATATAGATTTTTTATTTTTGTATAAAAAATATATTATGCATTGTCCAAAATGCAAAAGTTCAAAAAAAGTAAAAAAATGGTGTTGTTAAATTTAATCAACGCTACAAATGTAAAGACTGTGGTTATAATTTCAAAGTAGAATTTAAATCAACAGCTAAAAAGCCTGATGAAAGGAGATTTGGTCTAATGCTTTATTTAGAAGGTCTTGGATATCATTCAATAGGTAGATTTTTAAATGTTAGTCATGTATCTGTAATAAATTGGATTTAAAAAAAATGGACAACTAATTAATGAAATACGCAATTACAAGCCTATTTAGATAATGGAATTAGATGAGTTCCATTCATATTGTGATTCAAAAAAAAATACTGTTGGATTTGGACTTCATTTAGTAGAAAAGAAAAAGAATACATTGATTTCATTGTGGGAAATAGAAAGATAAGAACAGGAATAATGCTTTTGGATAAAGTAAAAGATAAAGCAATTGGCTTAGTTATGGCAGATTATTGGAAATCATATAATGAAGTGGTATCTGATAATATTTTGATTCAAAACAAGAAAGAGAAATTTAGAGTTAAAAGCTATAACGGTTTAATAATATATTTTATAGCTCGTTTCAGACGAAAAACAAAATTCTATACTAAAAGGATTGAAATGAGGGTATATACTCTGATTTTTTTTTTGCAAAAAGGAGCAATAAACTATCTATACTTAATTACTAATTCCGAAAATTTAACTTATGAATTTTAAAAATAATACTATTATTTATGATGATAATTTTATAAAAAAAGCCATAAAAAACAATAAATTTTTGTGTTCAAATTATTTGAATATAAAATTTCACTTAAACAAAAATAAAGTCGAGAAGATTAGAAAAGGTAATATATTCATGTTACATACTGGACGTGTCGGCAGCACTGTGTTAGCTGATTTATTAAATCAACATTCAAAAATAAGTTGGGATGGAGAATTTTATCCAAAACAAAAAAAAAGATATTTAAAATTTATCTATAACGATCCAATTGACTTTTTGAAGATAAAAATGAATCAAAAAGTATCAGAATTCTACGGTTTTGAACTTAAATGCTCTAAAAATCAATTATATACTGCTCATTCTATAAATTTAGATTTAGATGTCTTTTTGGATAGAATAAAAGAATTAAATTTTAATAATTTTATTTTATTAGAGCGAAAAAATTATTTAAAACAATTTATTTCATTATATTTTGCAAGAAAAACAAAAATTCATCATATAAAATATAACATAAATAAAATATCTATTTTAAATATAGAATTCGAATCATGTTTGTGGTTTAATAAACAACAACCTCTTATTAAGCACTTTGAGTATCTTGATAATTTTTATAAAGAAACAAAAGACTTATTAAGTAAAGATAAATCCTTATTTTTAACTTATGAAGATGAAATTCAAGAAAATCCATTAGTTGCTTATGAGAAAATATGCGATTTTTTAAATATAAAACCAGAACTACCTATAATCAATTTAAAAAGAACTAATCCGTATCCTCTTAAAGATGTAATTAAAAATTATAATGAAGTAGAAAAATATTTAACAGGTACAAAATATGAGTGGATGTTGAAAGATTAAATGTATTATTATGAAAATTGCAATATATTACCCCAATAAATTTCCTGCATTTAGCATAAAAATATATACAGATATTTTGATTAAAGAAATTGCTAAAATGGGTGTGGAATTTCTTAAATTTAACGATTTTAATTCAATAAATCAAAAAATTGACTTAATTTGGGATACTCAAACAGGAGGCGGAAATCCTACTTTTTTAGATAAAAAATACGATGTTCCAACTGTAATTACAATGCATGGAGCGGCTTTGTTTGCTTTGCCAATTAAAGATAATATCTATAAAATTAAATCAGTTTTAAGAATAATATATAATCAATTGAAATATAAGAAAATATGGAATAAAAAAATAAATTTCATTGATAAAATAATTGCTGTATCCGAATATGGTAAATATGAGGCTATAAAATACTTAAAATTTAATGAAAATAAAATTACAACTATTTATCATGGAGTAAATCAAATTTTTTCAAAAAATAATGAAAATTTAATTACTAAAAACGAGAAAATATTTCTACATATTTCCCAATTTCAACCAAAAAAAAATTTAAAAAGATTAATTAATGCTTTTCAAATAGCAAATAAAAAAATATCAGATATTAAACTTAAGATTATTTGTCCGGGATACCCAAAAGTTGAAAAAATTGAAAATATAGAAATAATTAATATATACATAGACAGAGAGGAAATAATAGAATACTATCATAATTCTTACGCATTTATTTTTCCTTCATTACACGAAACTTTTGGTTTACCAATTCTTGAAGCAATGGCAAGTGGATTACCGGTAATAACATCAAATTCTACTGCTTGCAGAGAAGTTGCAGGAAAAAATGCTCTATTAGTAAATCCTTATAATATTTTGGATATTGCAGAAGCAATAATTAAAATTTCTGAAAATAAATCATTTTATAATCAGTTATCTTTAGCAGGAATAAAACATTCGCAAAAATATACTTGGGAAAAATCAGCACAAGAACATTATAAGCTATTCAAACAAATAATTAAAGAATAAAGAATTTACATGAAACAACTTGATTTTATGTGTATTGGAGTTCAAAAAGGTGCAACAACTTCAATTCATCAAATATTAAAGCAACACCCGCAAATTTTTTTGCCCAATGTAAAAGAAGTTCTTTTTTTTGATAGAGACGAAAATTTTGAACAAGGAATAAGCTGGTATCAAGAACATTTTAAAGAAGCAAAATCAACCCAAACCATTGGTGAAGTTTGTCCAAGTTATATTTATGATGCAAAAGCTCCCAAACGAATATATGATTATAATCCAAACATAAAATTAATTTTGATTTTAAGAAATCCGGCAGACAGGGCTTTTTCGCAGTATAAAATGAGAGTCGGCAGAGGAGACGAAAAAAGAAGATTTGAAGATGCTGTAAAAACTGAACTTCAAAAAATTAAGAATAACGAGGACTATCCTCTGCCCGAACATTATATTGCAAGAGGTTTTTACGATAAACAAATAATCAGATATTTTGAGCTTTTTGATAAAAAAAACATACTAATTTTGTTATTTAAAAAAGATTTTTTAGATAATAAAAAAGAAACCATTAAAAAAATATTAGATTTTATTAATGTTGATTCCTCTGTTAGTTTGCCGCTAAATATTAAAGCAACACCTGATGTTAATTGGAAAAGTCAGTTTTTAAATAAAATACTTAATACAGCAAATCCAATAAATCAATTTGCTAAAAAAATAATTCCAAGCAAAAAAACACGTTTAAAAATAAAATATTTTTTTTCAAATTTCAACCAAAAAGCAACTGCAAGTAAATTGGAACTTGAAGAAATTAGACCATTTTTGATTAATGAAGTTTATAAAGAAAGTATATTAAATTTAGAAAAATTAATTGACAAAGATTTAAGCAACTGGTTAAAAATTTAAAATAATATCAAATGAATAAACCTAATTTTTTATGTGTCGGTGCTCAAAAAGCAGGCACAAGTTCTATTCACAATATTTTAAAACAACATTCGCAAATATTTATGAGTGAACGTAAAGAAATTCACTTTTTTGACTGGGAAGAACAATTTATACTTGGTAAGAATTGGTATTTTGAGCATTTTAAAAATGCAGAAAATCAACTCATTATTGGAGAAACAACACCAACATATATGTATATTGAAAAAGTACCAGAAAGGATTTATAATTTACTTGGTAATAAAATTAAATTACTATTTGTTTTTCGGAACCCCGCATATAGAGCATTCTCTAATTATAAAATGATATTAGGACGTAAAGAAGAAAAATATAACTTTAAAAAAGCAATTGAAAATGACCTTTTTCGAATTAAAAATAAAATTGATTATCAAGTAGATTGGCAATATATAAACAAAGGTTTTTACTCAGAACAAATCAATAGATTTTTAAAGTTTTTTCCCAAAGAAAATATGTTTTTTATAATATTTGAAGATGACTTTTTAAATAACAGAAAAAAAACATTTAGCAATTTATTCAAGTTTTTAGGTGTTGAATATCAGGACATTTCGCTTAATTTTAAAATTACACCTCAAACTAAACTAAAATCATATAAACTAAATATGATACTTAATTCAGCTCATCCCTTAAATAAAATTGCCAAAATACTTGTTCCAAGTAAAAAAATGAGAACAAATATTAAATATTTTTTTACCAAGCTCAACCAGAAGCCTACTGCCGATATATCGGAATTAAACGAAGTAAAACCTTTTTTAATAAATGAAATTTACAAAGAAAGCATACTTGAACTTCAAGATTTGATTGGCAGAGATTTATCGGACTGGTTGAAAATATAAAAACAAGGATATTTTATTTTACAATTATTTTTCTGTCAAATACTCCGGAATTTGTGTGAATTTTTGCAACATAAATACCCGATTTTAGCCCTGTTATTTCTATTGAATTTTTATTTTCATTTTCACAAACCACTTGTCCAAGTAAATTGAATATTTGAATTTTTTCAATAACAAAATCAGCTTTAATATTTAAAGATTGATTGTTTGAAACTGGATTAGGAAAGATACTGATTCGGTTGTTTATTTCGTTTATTGACCATTGTTCGTAAAAATAATCACTGTAAACGACTCCAATTGTATCGCCATTGTGAATTCTTCCTAATACTTTATCGAATCCGTCGAATTCAAACCACCAAAAAGAATAGTAATACCCCAGAGATTCTATGTATTTTAACGGAACTTACTTACAACTTTTCAGGTTTTACAGGCGATAGCTAAGAAA
>DYKL01000472.1 GCA_020722645.1 Acetofilamentum sp.
AATTTATGTCGGTGGATAGTGCCGTGTGGTATATTGAGGCTTTGCTGAATTATGAGTATGGCATTATAGAAGACAGCACACAAATGTACACCGAATTTGCAGATGATTCAATTTTGATGAATATTTGTGTTGAAGACGAACAAATAAATATTCAGGAAATTGTTAATGCTTTCGGCGAATTTGAAAACCTTTTGATAGAAAAACTCAAAAAAATTGACTCTGAAAACAAACGAGTTGATTTGGTTGACGTGGAATACACCGAAAACGGTTTTATGGCTTATATTAGTTTTAATTATGGGGAAAGCGCATATAACTCAAAAACATTATGGTCTATAACAGGCGATTGGCGATGGGGACAAAGATTGGGAATGTGTGACGGAACATATTTTATGCAAAAAGATTTAACTACCCAAATAAAAAAATGGATACAATATAACCGAGCTGTTTTATATGGTGTTACATGGACTAGTGTCAATTTAACACCTGAAACCTTTGTTTCATCTGATGGTATAAATGTGTATTTCGAAGATTTAACGCCATACGGTGTTCAAATGTACTTTGCATATCATGATTTTAACTATAATTGTAATGATATATTTGTTTACTATTGTGTAAATCAGACGAATTGTAATAGTTATGCTCAAGAAACAAATAAAGCTCTTGACGTTATAGAAGACAACTACCTCGAACCCGGATATAAAATTAAAAGTGTTGGAGATTTTAATGGAACTGTAATTATGATGGATAATTGTGAATATGGTTGGTGTACTCATATATTAAAACCTTATATGGGAATTCCGGTAAAAACATCTCCACAACAATAATAATTAAAGTTGCCTATATTTTAAAATTGAAAAAAATATTAAAGAACTAATTGTGAAAAAAATATTTTTTAAAAGCTCTTCTTTTAGATATCTAAAATATAGGCAACTTATTTATAACTTTAAAGACTTTTTTATGAAAAAAACAATAATTATCTTGCTTTTGGGGTTTAATATATTATTTGTAAAATCTCAGAACTCTTTTGATAAAACAATAAGAAATATTGATTATGGTTTGACACCTTTATGCGCTGTTCAATTACCTGACAGCTCATATATGGTAGGTGGATACGGATATAATAATCAATTATGTCCGTTTTCATTTCTATATCATATTGATTGTAATGGGAACGTATTAAATAATTACGTGAATGTAAAACATGACACCTTAATAAACATTAAAAATATTATTCCTATACCTGACGATAAAATTATTACTTATGAAACTTTTTATAATAAATACATGCCTAATAAAAATTACATTTATATCTCAACATTAGATTATAATTTTAATTTACTAGATAGAGATACTTTGATTTTTCCAATTGATAGTGCAAGTATTTTTTGGTCAAGATTACAAATCATTGACGATAAAAAAATAATTTCAGGTGAATACTCCTCTGACCATTTTTTATGGCTTCTAAATGATGATACAACAGTTTTTAAAAATGGTTTAAGCTTTGTATCTGATGTTCTTATTTTGAATGAAGATGAATTTTGCTACACACATCTAAATAACACAAGCATATATTTGGTTAAATCCTCAATGAATGATATGGAAAGCATAGATTCTATAAATATACACGAATTGTTGCCATTTGCTACCAGCTTTCAAACATCCTTAGAGATGAAGAATGATACTATTTTCCACTACTGTATTTATTATCCTGATAATGTATACTATCATAATATTACCCGTTTTGATACGTCTTTAAATTTTATTGATTCACATTTATATCAAGACGATAATGCTGCTCAATTATGTGTTACAGATGCTTTTGATATTGATAATAACACAGGGGATATGTATGCAATTAATTTTGATTATTTTGATGGTTATTTTATTTTGATTAAAGTTAATAAAAATTTTGAATTTGAATATGAAAAATTCATTGATACCATTGGAGGTTTTATGCCTTTTTCAGTAATTGCAACAAATGATGGCGGATGTATGGTTACTTTAAGCAACACAAAAAGTAACTGGGCATATAGCGCAATCAGGTTATTTAAATTCGACGCAGACGGCAATCTGCCTGCAAATATAAACGAAGACATCAAAATCTCCAACTTCCAACTCTACCCCAACCCTACTTCTGACTTCTTAAAAATCAGAAAAGCAGTGCAGGTTGCAGAGGCGGAATTTATTCTCTACAACTCACTTGGTCAGA
>DYKL01000473.1 GCA_020722645.1 Acetofilamentum sp.
TACTTATTCTTTGTTATTGTAACTTTGTTTTAATGGCTGTGTTTTATATTTTTGCGAAGCCAATAACTGATAAAACAAATTAAATCAATTAAAATAAATGCTTGAAACCTTTTTAAATAAAGTTACACTTGGAGATTCGCAGAAATTAATGAACGAAATTCCAAACGATTCAATAAATCTGATAATTACTTCTCCACCTTATTTTCTCTGCAGACTTTACGGAAACGAAACAATTGGTCGCGAGGAAAATCCATTGGATTATATTCAAAATTTACTTTCGTTCACGAAAGAATTCAAAAGGATTTTACACAAAGAAGGTTCTTTTTACTTAAATATTGGAGATGTGTATTTTGGGACAAAAGGTTTTAGCCGAAACAAAGGTAAATATTCACGAAAAACCGATGTTCACTATTTAGAACACAAAATTGCAAAACCAGATGGGAAATATTTACAGTACAAACAATTGTTAATGATACCAGAAAGAGTAGCAATTGGAATGCAAGAACAAGGTTGGATTTTACGCAACAAAATAATTTGGGAAAAACCAAATCCAGTTCCATCTTATTCAAAAGACAGAAGATATCCAGTTTATGAACATATTTTCCATTTTGTTAAATCAAGAAAATATTATTTTGATTTGCAGAAAGCAAAAGAACTAAACCACCACCGTGATATAATTAGAAATGGAATTGAACCTTTTAAGGAACACCAAGCTTCTTTTCCGCTTTCGCTAATCAAACCGCTAATTAGTATTACTTCAAAAGAAGGCGATATTGTCTTTGACCCATTTTTAGGAAGTGGAACAACTGCTGTTGCAAGTATTCTACAAAATAGAAAATTTATTGGTTTTGAAATTAGTCCAGATTTTTGTAAAATTGCTGAACAACGAATTTTAGAAACATTTCTTTTGCCAGAAAGTGTCAAAAAAGCCTATAACCCAATAAGAGAAGAAATTTTTATGTTTAACGAAAAACTAAATCAATATAAAAAAAATGCTTAATCTCGATTTTGGCAACAAGTTTTTTGAGAAGTATCGGAATTATTTACAAGCTATTTGTTCTTTTTCTAAATTGTATAGCGAAAGCAATATTCCTTTTCTTTATTACAGAACCGCTGAAAATATTTTTTGTAAAGCGTTCGAGGCAGAAAACCTTTCCCGTGCAGATTTAGCTTATGATGCTAAAATTGAAAATATTGGTTATGGTCTTAAAACTTTTGTTGAAAAAGGGAAAAATCTTGAAAAAATTGCAGAATTTAACTTAAAAAGCAACGAATTGAGAAACACAAATCCAAAAAATTTAGCCATAAAACTCGCAGAACTTCGAAACGAAAGAATAGATTTTGCAAATAGAATTTATAATATTGAAACAGCTTTTTATCATTGCGTTGCAAGAAAAGATTTCCAAATTATGCTTTATGAAACAGATTATAAGAAAATTGAAGTGAATGAAATTAAAAATATAAAAATCACTAAATCAAGTTTTAGTTTCGAGGAATCAGATAATTATTATTCTTTCAACTTTTCAAAATCAACACTATATAAACGATTTGTAACTCCCAATAATGCAAAAATGATTGATATTCAGATTTTTGACGAACCATTTGACATTATCTTGAAGTTGTTTCAAGCAAACAAAAAAAATCTGGAAATAAACAATGAAGTCATTTACGACTTTGTGATTTTACCTCTTTATTCACTTCGAGAAAGCACAGAATTTCAGAAAAAAGTTTCAGAAAAAAGCGGGTTAAATCAATGGAATGCCGGTGGACGAAAACGTGATTATGGAGAAGTATATATCCCCGTCCCGAAAATAATCCACAAACTTTTCCCTAAATTTTTCCCAGAGCGTGAAGATTCATTTGAATTAATTCTTCCAAACGGTGAAACTTTATCGGCTAAATTGTGCCAAGAAAATTCCAAAGCATTAATGACAAATCCCAATAATGCTCTTTCAGACTGGTTATTAAGAAAAGTTTTACTGCTCAAAGAAGGAGAATTATTGACTTATGAAAGACTCGCTAAATTCAATGTTGACAGTGTTAAAATTTCAAAAATAGACAATAATAGATTTTTTATAGATTTTTCAAAATTGAATAGCTTTGAAGAGTTTATTGAAAATAATAGGTATAAATTAAATTAATAAGAAGTAGGTATCAATGAAATTCTCTGAAGTCTTTATTCCAACATTAAAGGAAACACCAACAGAT
>DYKL01000474.1 GCA_020722645.1 Acetofilamentum sp.
GTCTTCGTATAAAGATTTGATATAATAACTCACTCTGTTTCGGACAATAGTAATTGTAATTCCAAAATAGCAAAAGAAGAAACCCCGCTAAATTTGCCATAGAGGAGAAACTTTGAATTAAAGTCTGAAAGGCTTAATTTATAATAACCAAGATTTTAAAATCGTGGTATTTTGAATAGATGTTTTGAATGCAACAAAATATAATATAAGTAAATAACATTTTAGCTGATAATCGGATACCGTAGTCAGAATATTATCAAAAAATTTTTACAAACTTTATAATCCACTAACTAATAAATGAAATCTCTTTTTTTGCTTTCAATTTTATTTTTTTCTTTCACAGGTTTTTCTCAATCTTATGAATACAGAATGGATGTTGAAGCAGGTTTTGCATTGCTTGAAAATAAAAACAATCTGATACCTCTGCAAAGCTTAGATACTCTACAAATTTCTTATCTTTCTTACGGTAACGATGAGGGCATTTTTTTGGAAAGTATGCGTAGATATGCTGATATTTCTGATAATAATTCAAAAAGCAACTTGCTTATTATTGCTGTATTTGACGACAATTCAGGTGATTTTAATAAAATCATAGAAAACTCTGAAAATGTAATTATTTGCTTTTTTCAAAACAATTCATTCGTAAATTTTAACCTTGATTTGGAAAATATTCAGGCAATTATTGAAGTCAACGGAAGGGATTCTATTTATAAAGACTATTGCGGACAGTTTATTTTTGGTGGTTTCACAGTGCAAGGGCAGGGGATAAGATTCAAATACACCAATCCCCAAGAGCTTGGCTTAGATTCTGCTTTTATTTATCATAAAGTAGATTCTATTGTCAATTTTGCCATAAAAAATACGGCAATGCCCGGTTGTCAGATTTTTGTCGCTGTCAATCAAAAAGTTATTTTTCATAAGTCTTATGGTTTTCACACATACGATAGTCTGATACCTGTTAAAAATTCTGATTTATACGATTTAGCTTCGATTACAAAAATAGCCGCATCTGCACCGGCTCTTATGAAAATGTACGAAAATCAACTTATTGACATTCATAAACCTTTGTCAAAATATTACAAAAAACTGAAATTTTCTAACAAAAAAGACTTATTGTTAATTGATATTCTTTGTCATCAGGCAAATTTGAAAGCATGGATACCTTTTTGGAAATACTCATTAGATAAAAACCAAAAACTCATCAAAAAATATTATATTGATTACCAAAAAAACAAAAATTATTATCCGGTTTGCGAAAATTTATACATCAAAAAGAAATATCATAAAAAAGTACTTAAACTAATAAAAAAATCCGAGCTTGAAACCGGTAATAAGTATGTTTACAGCGATTTATCGTTTTATTTTTATCCCGATTTAGTAAAAAAACTAACAAAAAAAGATTTTGAAACATTTTTAACAGATGAATTTTATTCAAAACTTGGAGCTAATTCATTGATGTTTAATCCATTGAATAAATTTACAAAAACACAAATCGTTCCTACCGAAATTGATAATTTCTTCAGAAAAACTCTGATAAATGGATATGTTCACGACGAAGGTGCGGCTATGTGCAACGGGGTAAGCGGTCACGCCGGCTTGTTTGCAAACGCCAACGATTTGGCAAAACTTATGCAGATGTTTTTGAATTACGGAAAATACGGCAACTACCGATATATCGACAGCCTAATAGTCAAGGAATGGACTTCGTTTCAGTTTCCTGAAAACAACAATCGCAGAGGAATTGTGTTTGATAAACCGCTGTTAGAAAACAAAGAACAAGGCACTCCTTCGCAAATGGCAAGTGATTTGAGTTTTGGACATACCGGATTTACAGGTACTTTTGTCTGGGCTGACCCCCAAAACGGTCTTTTGTTTGTCTTTTTATCAAACAGGGTTTATCCGACAAGAGATAACAAGAATCTAACTAAGTACAACATCAGAACAAATATCCACGATGTTTTTTATCAGGCTATTGAAAAAAGAGATAAAGCACCGGAGTTTATTGACTGAGTTTTTATTCATTGGTGGATTGACGATTCAATTTCGTTTAGCAATATAGAGAAATCTCATAAAATTACGAATACATTGACCAACTATATTCAATGTATGTGAGCTAAAAAATGCCCAAGAGTGGCTTAATAATTGTAAAAATTATGGCTCTTTTCTTAAAAAATGTGGGTAGATATTCTATTTATAGCATTATATC
>DYKL01000475.1 GCA_020722645.1 Acetofilamentum sp.
TTATAAATTTCTTCGTGCTTTGCGAGCCACCTTGTTGAAAAATTTATTAAAATGTCTGACATCTATATTTGTAATCAGGCATCGTAAAAATGCTTGAAGCATTTTTAGGATACTAAAAATCTTGTAGATTTTTACTATTATTAAAATAATTTGTGCTGTAAATTATCTAATCGTTCCAAAGCAATTTTTGTATATTCCGGATTACTATCAATTCCGATAAAGTTTTTACCTGCATTTTTTGCTGCCACAGCAGTAGTTCCACTGCCAACGAACGGATCTAATATTACCGCATCTTTTGAAAAAGCAGAAAGTTTAATAAGATGTTCACATATTGCTAATGGTTTTACAGTCATATGAAAATTATATTCCTTTTTTTCTTTTTTTGTCGGTTTTCCTACTAAAAAAGTTTTATCCATAATTTCGCTGATATGATCAATTGTCAGAATGTTTGAAGGATACATGTTGTCCCCAACTTTTATATCGGTATTAAAAAGTCCAACCTCGTTGTTTATTATATTTTCCAGGAATGTTTTATCCGGTGGCTTTTGAGCTACAATAATCGGCTCGAAACACGACTTAATTTGTGGCGTCTTCCAGCCGGAAAATTTCTTCTTTAATTCTTCTTTTGCTGATTTGTTAATATCTAGCTTGTTTACAAAATGATCTAAACTCATTGCCTTTGGCTGGTTTTGAGTGTAAATCCATACAAAACAATCCCTAATCATAAAGCCGGCATCATCAACTGCACTTGCCATTTTATGGTACAATCTTGGACTGGAGAAAGAGAAGAAAAAACCGCCCTTTTTTAAGACACGGTATAATTCCTTTGATACATTTAAAAACCAATTATAAAGATTTATGCCTTGTTGCCTGTCAAATTTCATTCCGGCAGGTAATGATTTCACCACCACACAATATTTTTTGTCAGGAACTTCCGTATATTTCCAATTGTTATCAAGTTTATCTAAAAAATAAGGCGGGTCTGTTAGAACAACATCTATTGAATCATCTTCAATTTTTGCTAACACTTCTAATGCATCTCCCGTAATTATCTTATTAATAAAGTCATTATTTTTCATTTTTTATATCCTTGGGATTTTTTCCTTTAAATTCTTCATAAAGTATCCTGTAAATTTTTATTCTCACATCTTTATCAAAATTTCTAACAAAAGAACCGTCTGCTAATTTTATAACTCTTCCTTTTTCATCATACACCCATCTGTTTCTATCCGCCCTGTTACATTTTTGACATTGCGGAATTATATTGCCTGCTACAAGGGGCTTATTTGGGTCTTTATGTGCCTTCTGAAGTATTGTTTTTGTTCCCGGCCAGTGAAAATTAGGTTCTCCTTCACGAGAGCCACAAGTTGCACATCTGTAACCATATTGTTCTTTCAGTTTTTCCCAATCGCCAACATCTATAATTCTACGTTCCTTTTTGAATTGAGGATAAGGTTGTTCTAATGTATAAAGCTGATAATCCCCTCTTTTCACTTTTAGCACTATATTATCTCTTCCTCCCGCAACAATCCACCAACCATCCTGAGCGCCCAAGTGTCGTGCTTGCTGAACATCATTAACGTCAGAATAAAATTTTCTTATAAAATTTGTTAACTCTGTTTTGGATATAATTTTTGTCTTTGGATATCCAAAAGATAAATAAACAAGTACTAATGCATTCATTGTAAAATTACCGTTTCTGTCATATAACTTGGGCATTTTAACGCCGTATTTTTTCAAATACTTTTCATGATATTCTTTTATCAGATTATATTGTTCTTTTATTCTTTTATCTGATATTTTTGTATTTTCCATATTATATTTAGCAAAAAATAAGAAATCTAAAATTAAATCTAAAATTCATAAATTTCCGGCCCGACAGATGAAAATATTATCGCTCTCTTTTTAAATTTGTTTTCATTATTTTCTTTGTTTTCTTTATCTTTATTTTCCGGTTTGTTTTCCTTTTCATCATAAAAGTCATTATAAAAGTCCTTATGAATTAATGAAAGTTCTATTTCTCTTTTCTCTCTCACATATTCGTTTTCTCCGTTCGCATATGTCTTTGTCAGATGGGTTCCTCTGTTCATGATGTAACTTTTAAGACATATTGCAGCAAGCTCAACGATTTGCCTGTCGCTCCAGTTTATTGATGATGAACCGTTTTGTGCATATACAAGCGAGTAATTATCCATTCTGCTAAA
>DYKL01000476.1 GCA_020722645.1 Acetofilamentum sp.
AAAAGTCGGTTGCTCTTGGAGAAAAGTCGGTTGCTCTTGGAGAGAAAATGCTCGAGAAGCAGGATACAACTATAAGTATTTTAAGAGATATCAAACGGGACACAGCACATATTCCAACTATGCACGAAGAGATTGATGACTTAAAAGTAAAATATGAACGGATGGAGATGGAGATTGGTGCGATAAAGAGTGTTCTTAAAGTACCCCGTTAATTCAGTATAAAAATATATGTAATCTTTTTT
This sequence comes from Acetofilamentum sp., assembly GCA_020722645.1. GTDB lineage: Bacteria > Bacteroidota > Bacteroidia > Bacteroidales > JAFGUD01 > JAFGUD01. The sequence continues at coordinate 243 of DYKL01000476.1, forward strand.
TAGTCATAAAATTGTTTTAAAATATTTGATACGCCTGTAAATTACACTCACTCTTTGAACGAATCGGAGTGAAATGAGACCTTTTCCTGTTTTCAGGGATGTTCAAAAAACAGATGAAAAGTTTGATATATATGGTTTTGTTGAAAACATAAGACATTATGCAGTTGAAGTTTGCAGAAAGTGAAATAAAATTTAAAATATGGACAAACATTCTATTCTGATAAATGCAGCATTACATCCGGAAAAATGCGATTTATTTGTTGAAGGAAATCTGGTAAATGTCATAACAAAAGAAATTTATAAAGCAAGAATTGGGATAAAAAACGGAATTATTGTTTATATTGAAAGAGATGAAGGTCTAACATCGGAAAAATTTTTACTGCCTTCTTTTATTGATTCACACATACACATTGAAAGTTCTATGTTAATTCCTTCCGAATTTGCAAGATTGGCAGTTAAGCATGGAACCTGTGCCGTTGTTGCAGACCCGCATGAAATTGCAAATGTTCTCGGAGTGGAAGGAATTAAATTTATGATTGAAAATTCAAAAAATGAGCTTATGCACATCTACTTTAATATTCCTTCCTGTGTTCCCGCAGCAGAGGGATTTGAAACATCCGAAAAAATAAGTGTTGAAGATATAAGGAAACTGAAAAAATACAAACAAATTTTAGGACTTGCAGAGGTGATGAACTTTCCCGGCGTTATTAATTGTAATCCTGAAGTTATTGAAAAACTCAAAATGTTTAATTCAAATAATTTTGTCATTGACGGGCACTGTCCGAATTTAAGCAAAAATTTATTAAATGCTTATGCCTTATTCGTCCAGTCAGACCATGAATCAACAGAATACAATGAGGCAATTGAAAAATTGAGAAAGGGAATGTATCTGATGCTCAGAGAGGGCTCTGCTGCAAAAAACATAAACATTCTAAATGACATCGTTAATAACAAAATTTCTACCGCTCATTGTATGCTCGCATGTGATGACATCCATGCCGACGAATTAAACAAAGGACACATAAATTTATTGCTAAAAAGAGCGGTTGAAATGGGTATGAACGAAATTGATGCGATACGACTGGCAACATTGAATCCTGCAAATTACTTTAATCTGAAAAATTTAGGTGCGCTCGCAATCGGAAGAGATGCAAATATAACTATTGTTGATAACTTAAAGGACTTTAATATTGAAAAGGTAATATTCAAGGGCAAGGTTGTGGTTAGCGAAGGAAAAATTTTGGCAAAATTTAAAAAAAGAAAAATTTCCGAAAAATTTATCCATACTGTAAAAACCAGAAAAATTGAGCCCGGTGATTTAAAAATCAGGACGGACAGAAAAGAAGGGGTAGAAAAAGTGCGTGTAATAAATGCAATTGACGGACAAATATTCACGAAAGAAGAGATAATGGAAGTTGAGGTAAAAGATTATTGCCTGATGGAAAATTTAAACAAAGACATACTAAAAATTGTAGTTGTTGACAGACATAAAGGAGAAAATTTTGCAGTCGGATTTGTTCATGGCTTCGGAATAAAAAAAGGAGCGATTGCATCAAGTATATCCCATGATGCACACAACATCATATCTGTCGGAAGCAGTGACGAATATATATTAAAAGCAATAAATGAAATACAAAGGATTGAAGGGGGAATTGCTGTTGTAAGTAATAATGAAATTTATTCCATGCAATTAAAGGTTGCCGGATTGATGTCAGATAATGGAAAAGATGTTATAGAAAAAACAAAAATTTTAAATGAAAAGGCAAGATATATAGGATGCACATTAACACAGCCATTTATGACGGTTTCATTTCTTGCGTTGCCTGTAATTCCGGAATTGAAAATTACAGATAAGGGCTTGGTAAATACTAATGAATTTAAATTTACGGACTTGATTCTGAAATAAATTTTATTAAATCCTATTCAAGTAAATTTAACCCGTTTATAAATGCCACAACAC
>DYKL01000477.1 GCA_020722645.1 Acetofilamentum sp.
AATTATACCAAACATTAAAATTTGTTACCAACATTCTTTAATAAAAGAGCCAACAATTTAACAATGAAACAATATAACAATACAACAATACAACAATACAACAATGAAACAATAAAACAATAAAACAATACAACAAAAACAATAAAACAATAACAAAATAAACTAATACCATGATTTTTAAAGATTTACAACCGGAGCTTATATACAAATATTTTGAAGAAATTTTACAAGTTCCAAGACCAAGTAAAAAAGAAGAAAAAATTATTGCTTATCTGAAAAAATTTGCAGAAGCAAATAATTTAGATTACAAAATTGATGAAATAGGCAATGTTCTTATAACTAAACCGGCAACTTCAGGTATGGAAGACCGTAAAACTGTTATTCTACAGAGTCACGTAGATATGGTACCCGAAAAAAGAACCGATTTAATCCATAATTTTGAAACTGACCCTATTAAAGCTCATATCGAAGACGGTTGGGTAAAAACCAACGGTACGACATTAGGTGCTGACGACGGAATTGGTGTTGCTGCTGCTATGGCTGTTTTAACAGATACAAAAATCAAACATCCAAAAATTGAAGCTCTTTTTACAGTTGATGAAGAAACAGGTCTTACAGGTGCTTTTGGACTTAAAGACGGTTTTATGACAGGCACTGTGCTAATTAATTTGGATAGCGAGGACGAAGGAGAACTTTTCATCGGAAGTGCCGGAGGAATAGACACTGCTGCTGTTTTTAAATATCAGAAAGAAGTGCCTGTTGAGCAAGATATTGCCTTAGAAGTTACTATTGACAAACTTCACGGAGGACACAGCGGTGATGAAATTCACAAAGGCTACGGAAACGCTATTCAAATGCTAAACCGTTTTTTATGGAACGTAAATAAAGAAATCGGACTCAGACTTTCAAAATTTGAAGGTGGTTCGTTAAGAAACGCCATTCCAAAAGATGCAAAAGCATGTTTCACAATTAAATCAGATAAATTTGATGCTTTTAAAAAGTTATTTGATGCTTTTAAATCTGATTTTTTAAACGAATATTCTGCAATTGAGCCAAATTTAACTTTTGAATTCAAAAAAATTGACAAAGTTGATTTTCTGATAGATAAATCGACTCAATATGGCTTACTGTGGGCTGTTTATGCAGCACCGCACGGTGTAGATGCTTGGGATAAAAACATAAAAGACCTTGTTGAAACATCTACTAATCTTGCAACTATCAGATTTGAAGAAAACAACACAATAAAAATCGGAACAAGTCAGCGAAGTTCGATAGATTCGGCTAAGAAAAACATTGCAACAAAAGTAAGAACCGTATTTGAACTCGCCGGTGCAGAAGTAACGCATGGCGAAGGTTATCCAGGTTGGAAGCCAAATCCTGATTCTGAACTTGTAAAAATTACTGTTGAATCATACAAAAAGCTTTTTAACAAAGAACCTTTGGTTAGAGCAATACACGCCGGTTTGGAATGTGGTTTATTCCTCGAAAAATATCCCTATCTTGATATGATTTCATTCGGACCGACAATCAAAGGAGCTCACACTCCCGATGAACGCTTAGAAATCAAAACCGTCAAGATGTTCTGGCATTTGCTTGTAGATGTTCTTGAAAATTCACCAAAATAAATTCAAAATTTCGTATTAAAAAGTTGTCTGACAAAGAATTAGGCAACTTTTTTTATAAATTTCTAAAAATAAAAATGACTCAAATTGACAAATCTAAACCTGTATTAGTTACAGGAGCAACAGGATATATTGCCGGATGGCTTGTAAAAAGACTTTTAGAGGAATGAATTACTGTTCACGCTGCTGTTCGTAATCCTGACAAAAAAGAAAAAATTGCACATTTGATTGAATTAGCAGAAAAATCAAAAGGTGAAATAAAATTTTTCAAAACCAACTTGCTTGAACCCGGCTCTTATGCAGATGCAATGCAAGGTTGCGAACTTGTTTTTCATACTGCATCGCCATTTGTTCTTGATGTAGAAAATCCGCAAAAAGATTTAATAGAACCGGCTGTTTTGGGTACAGAAAATGTTCTAAAGCAAGCGGACAAAACCGACACAGTAAAGCGTGTTGTTGTAACAAGCAGTTGTGCTGCAATTTACACTGATGCAATTGATTGTCAAAAAGCCCCGAAAGGTATTATAACGGAACTTACTTACAACTTTTCAGGTTTTACAGGCGATAGCTAAGAA
>DYKL01000047.1 GCA_020722645.1 Acetofilamentum sp.
TATAAATAAACTACAATGTCATCATTTGTCATTCATTATTCATTGTTGCATTGTTCATTCGATTACTCGACAAACTATGCACGATGCACATTAAACTATGCACGATGCACTATGCACTATGCACTATTAACTATGCACTATGCACTATGCACTATTAACTATGCACTTGTTAAGAATGCAAATTTAAAAAAATATCTTTTTGATTTAAAAACTATCGAATTGAATTCGTAATACGAAAATATTATTTGTGTTAAACTATTGGTTTTCAATTATTTATTGTTTTGTGTTTTTTTCTGTAAAATATTTATAAGGAAATATTTTGAAAAATCAAAAAAGTCAATTATTTTTGACAAATTGACAGATAATTTTATGAACAAATTTCGATTTAAAGGTTTAAGTTCATTTGATGAAAAAGACAGCGAATATTTTTTTCAGAGAAATGAAATTATTGAAAAATTAGTTCATTTAACTTCTGTTGAACAGATTACAGTTTTACATTCAAAAACCGGAGTCGGAAAAAGTTCCGTTCTGAAAGCAGGATTGATTCCAAGAATCAGGCAAAACAAATGTTCTATCCCTGTTTATTTTTCGATAGAAAATTATATAAAAGACAATAATCAATCAATTTTCGAAAGTGTTAAGAACTCAATTAAACAGTACATTCCAAATACTTCGTATATTGATAAAGTAATTCACGAAAATGAAAATTTGTGGTATATTCTAAAAAAAATTGAATCAACAGAAGATAAGGAGTTTTTTTTTATTTTTGATCAATTTGAAAACTTTTTTTCATATCCCGAAAAAGAACAACTGAATTTTAAAAATCAATTATACGAATTATTGTATGAACAAATACCCTCTGATTTCAGAAATGAAATAAATTATTTGCTTTCCGATAACCCAAATTTACTTACAGAAACTGGGTTTAAGAAGTTATTTGAACGTTTGAAAATTAAGCTGATTATTTCAATCAGAAGTGATAAGTTGAATCAATTAGAATATTTTAAAGACAAAATGTATTCTCTTACGGCTAATATGATTGAATTACCGGTTCTTACACAAAAAGATGCCGCTTCAATATTAAAAAAAACAAGCACTTTTGTCCCAAAATACAATATTGACAATAATTTTGAAAGTGAACCTTTTGTTATATCTTCTAAATTACTGAAAGAAATTATTGATTTTTTGTCAAAACAGAATAAAAATGAGATAGAAACATATCAGATACAGATAATAGGTTCGGAATTAGAAAGAATTTCTATCAATAGCAACACAAAAGTTGTTGATTCAAGCCTAATTGATGAAATTTCATCTCTTTATAATAATTACTACGAATCAATAGTTGAAAAAATTAAAGACCCGATACAACAAACATCGGCAAGAAAATTTATCGAAAATGAGCTGATTTTTGAATATGAAAATCGAAAATTGACAGTTTATGAGGGTGTTGCAACTCAAAAATACGAGATTAACCAGCAAACTCTTGATTTTTTGACTGAAAATCAGTTAATTAACATCATTTTTAATCAAAATAACGAAAAATTTATAGAACTTTCTCACGATGCGATTATAACTCCTGTATTGTTGGCTAAAGAAAAAAGAATTCACAAGGAAATAAGGATTGCCGAAGAATTAGAGTTGAAAAAACGAATTGAAGAGCAGTCTCTGTTAGAAAAAGAAAAAACTGCAAGAAACAGAAAAATCGCAATCATTTTTTCGGTTTTATTTGTTTTCTCATTGATAATGAGTATTATGTTTATTATTCAAAATGATAAGGCACAAAAAAATCAGAAATTAGCTCTTTCAAATTTGTACGCTTCTTATTCTTTCCAAAAAACCGAAACCGACCCGACCATAAGTTTAAGACTTGCAGAAAAGGCTTATTTTATTGACAATCAAAATAATATTGCTCAAAAGGCTTTTTTTAATGCCTTTTATAAAACAAATATATTTTATGGCGAGGTTTCAAAGATAAATAAATCATTCGTTAAAGCTTTTTTTACGCCTGATGCTTCAAAAGTGATGCTGTTGTCCAAAAATAAAATTTTTATTATTGATTTGTACGGTAATTTAATTTCTGAACTCGAAAAAAAGAGAGATGTGCTGTCGGTAGATTTTTCTTTTGACAATAACTTGTTTCTAATATCTACAAACGATAGTATCATAACAATTTATGATAGTCTGAACAATGTTAAAAATAAATATAGCCTTAATTCTTTAGGTTTACACGCTGCATTTTCGCCGGATAACAAACATATTATTGTTGCTTGTTCGGACAATAATTTATATCTTTTTGATATAATAAAAAATGAAAGCAATACATTTAAAGGACATTCAGATCAGGTTATTTTTTCAGATTTTTCAGATGACGGGACAAAAATTGTAAGCACCTCTTTGGATAATTCTATCATTTTATGGGATATAAACGGAAAAATTATTAATCAACATATTTATGTCTTTGAACAGGGTTTCAGTACCGGAGTTATAGATATTGCTGCAATATCACCTGATAGTTCTTATATTTGTTTTGCCCTGAACGATTTTAAAAATAATAATTATTTGTTGAAAATATGGGATTGGAAGAATAATATTATAATCAACAGAATTTCGGTTGCAAAAAATATTATCAATTCTATTCAATTTATTGATAATCAAAATATTATGATTTCATCTGATGACAACAATATTTATATTTGTGATTTATTCGGACAAGATATAAAAAAATTGATTGGGCATAAAAATAGCGTCTCAGATGTTGTTTTTTCTTCTACAGACAAAACTGTATATTCAATTTCGTCAGATAACACTATAAAAAGCTGGAAAATTTTTGAACATAACAACATTTTTAGAAATCAAGCGCCTGAAATATTCAGTTTTTGCAACAAATCTTCAAATTATGTTGTATGTTCCAATAACAAAATAAATATTTATACTTCACCCGTAAATATTTCTTTTTCTGCTGATGTAAACAGCTTTATAACAGATATTTGTATTTCCGAAAACGATAATTATAAATGTTTTATTGATTCTGACAACAGATTATTGATTTTTGATAAAGATTTAAGTCTAATTTATGAAAATAAGTTTGATAAAAAAATATTAAAATCTTTTATAAGTGAAAAGAAAAATCAGGTTGTTTGTGTTGGTAATAAAGTTGTCTGTTTTTATGATATTATAGAGAAAAAATTACACGAAATTCCTGCTGATTCAATAATTACTGCCGATATTGACTTTGAAAAAGGAAATATTATTTTTTGTAATGATTCTATGCTAAAAGTTATTGACTTTAAAGGTAAATTATTGTTTAGTAATCCAATTAAAAATGTATTTTATTTGAAATACTTAAAGCACAACAAAAATATCTTTATTGCAACAAACAACAAAATAATAATATTAGACAAAGAATACGAAGTAATTACAGAAATTGAAACTAATGGTATTATCGGCTGCGATGTTTCAAAATCAGGCAAATTGATTTCGTGGTTTGATAATTCCGGTAATTGTTATTTAGTTAACAAAAATGGTGATGAAATATTTAATTTTAAAACTAAAAATTTTATCAATAAAGTTCAGTTTTCGCCTAATGAAAAAAGCATTTATATAAGTACATATAATCTTTACGGAAAAATAGAGATTATTGAAAAATTTGTTTCGATAACTGATATGATTGAATATATAAATAATGTGAAATTGTTTGGATTAGTTTACAATCCTTCCGAAACAGAGTTTGAGAATCTTATAAACAACTGATTTTAACTATCCAAAAACTTTTTTTGTTACATCAAACCAATATGAGTCTAAATCTGAATGCTCGTAATTAGCTATATATTCAATTGTTTCCTGAACTTTATCCGATACAAAATAAGATTGTTTGTTTTGACTTCTTGAAAATTTGTCAGTAAAAAATTTTTCAAATTGTTTGATAATACCATCATAAAAATTATCCGGATTGAAAATGATAATCGGCTTTTTCAACTGACCAAGCTGTTTAAGTGTAAGCACTTCGAATAATTCGTCCATAGTTCCGAAGCCTCCCGGAAGGATTACAAAAGCATCTGAATTTTCAATAATAACTTTTTTGCGTTCTGCCATATCTTTGGTTACTATCAATTTTGTGTTGTCTTCTGAGGCAATTTGGCGACTGAAAAAAAATTGAGGTATGACACCAATACTTTCGCCTTTTAATTCTTTGACAGTTTTTATTAGTTCCTGCATCAATCCTACCTTAGAGCCTCCGGTTACAAGTTTCCAGTTATTCTTTACCAGTTCTTTTGCAAATTCTCTTGCAATTCCGAAATATTTTTGATCAATAGCTCCGCTTGATGCACAAAAAAAACATATATTCATTTGTATTGATTTCATTGTTTCATTGTTTCATTGCTACATTGCTACATTGTTTCATTGCTATATTGTTTCGTCGTTATATTGTTTTATTGCTACATTATTTACTTGATAACTCACTATGCACAATGTACACAATGCACTTTCAACTTTACAAACTTTACAAACTAAATTTATACATTGCAAAAAACAAAGACTTTTGAGAATTTATCTTCTTTGTCTTTTACGGGAACAAGATTTTCGTTGATAAACTTGCTTTTTCCGTCAATCATATATTGAATGGAAGTATTAACCTTCTTGTTTTCCTTCAAGTCGTCCCAGATTTGTTTGTAATTGCCTGAGTTAATAAAGTCCCTGCTTATGAAATTTATATGCCTGTGGTCAAAAACTTCGTCTTCGGGTAAGTTCAGTAATTGAACATACATCGGATTTGCATAAAGAATATCACCGTTAGGGTTCATTTCGTAATATGGCATTGTTTGGTTTATAGCACGCTGAAGGCTTAAAAATACTTGTTTTTCGTCTTCAATTTGTTGTTTTGTCTCTTTTTTTAGTTTTTCTAACTGACTGATTATCAGGTCTTTTTCGCCGGCAAGCATTTCGTTTGTATCTAAACTGATAGTGTATTTTTCCTGTAAATCTTTAATTTGCAATTGTACTTTTGAGATGTTTTCTCTTGCTTGAACTTCTTGTTGTTCCAGACGTTTAGATTTTTCGTTTGATTCTTCTAAAAGACGTGTTGTTCTTTCGTTTATTTTTGCTGTTGAAATAGCAGATGCAATAGTTTCACTGATTTTTTCGACAAATTCTATTTTATACTTTTCAAATTCACTAAATGAAGCAATTTCTACTACACCATAAGTTATTTCATTAAACTGTAAAGGAACAATTAAAATGCTTTTTGGTTTATCTGAACCTAAGCCTGATACAATCGAAATATAATCTTCGGGGACTTCAGAAATATAAATAGTGTCGTTTTCGATGTAACATTGACCTATGAGGGTTTCGCCTGGTTTTACACTTTCCTGAATGTATTTATGTCTGTCGTAGGCATAAAAAGCTGCCAGTTCTAGTAGTTTTTCGTTATTTTCGTCTTCATTTATAATATACAAGCCGCCAATATTGGAATCGGTATAATTTACAAGTTTTTCGATAACCGCATTTGTAAGTTGTTCAAGGTTGTTACTTGTGTCTCTGATAACCTCATTGAATACTGCAATACCTTGTGATGCCCAGTTTCTTTGTGTGTTTTCAATTTGACGAATATTAGTCTCTTCCTGAGCTTTTATAAGGTTTTCTCTCAATTGCAACAAAGCATTACCTAAAACGTCAACATCACTTGCTGGCTGAAATTTTGTGTCAAATTTATTTTTTCCGATTTCATTTGCAAATGCAGAAAGTTTTTTAAGGTTCGAAATCATTGATTCTAAGTTTGAATTCAATTCTCCGATTTCATCTTTTCTTCTTGTTTTTGGTACATCGGGCAACAACCCTTGTTTTACTTTATCAATTACTTTGTTCAGAGTATTGGTGATATACAAAATGTTTCGCATTACCTGAATGGAAAGGAAAATAAGTAAAAATATGATACCTATTGTAATCCAGCTGTATATTAATTTTAAATCATCAAATTTTTCTTCGCTTTGAACTGATAAATCTGATATTTTTTCTGAAAAAATTTCAGATAATTTGTTAATTTGTGCATTTATTGAATAAGAGCTTCTAATTATATCGCCTTCTTCTGAAATTAAAGGAATTATTTCAAACATTATTTGCGGGTCGTTGTAATCTTCGAAAAATGATAATTTGTCCATTACCAGCATTTGTTTGTTTTTCAAACTATCCATTGACGAAAGTAAATCAAAGTACAAATTTTGTTCTTCTTTTTCCCAATTCTCTACTAACCATTTCATATCCTGCAATAATTGAGGATATTCTTTATCGTGAAGATTCATCAGTTGTTTTTTCTGAACTGTTCCTGTATCTTTATCTATAAATACCCAGTTTTTTGTAAGTGAAATGGAATTAATGTTCATTTCTTTTATTTTTTCAAGATAAACTATAGATGGATGGTAAATCGAAAAAGTTTTCTTTTGTCTTTTGAATTCATCAACAAAAGAATTATAAATCAGTATATTTGAAACAATTATTGCAATACTGATTAATGAAATTATACTTAAAAGTTTGAAACCTATTTTTAAGTTTTGTCCTTTTTTAGCCATATTGCTTCTGGAGTTTTGAATATTCAATAATAAAAAAATTGTTTTTTTTGGTACTAAAAATAATTACCTTTGTTAAAAGTTCAAAAATATTAAATTTTTTTAGAATATGAAAAAAAAAATATTTCTTATAATTTTTTTGTTTTTTTTTATAAAAATAAATGCACAATTCGAGCCAAAAAATTGGAAATGTGAAGGACCTGATTCCAAAGATTTAATTTATTACAATTTTGTAGGCAGAATCAACGAAATAGAATATAACAAGAAGACTGATAAAATTTTATTTGGTGCTTCAACTGGTGGTTTTTGGATGTGTAACTTAAATGGTGATTCTGTTTTATGCACTTCTGATAATATTCCGGGTGGTGTTAGTTCTATTGCAATAAATCCGAAAGACAGCAATAATATTCTGGCTTCTTTTGTGTTTTTTGCAAATGGTGTTAAAAAAAGTTTTCATTACAGTTATGGTTTATTTGAATCAAAAGACGGCGGAAAATCATGGAATAAAACAAAACTTGATATTGAGCCTGATTACATTATAAATTTAAACAAAATTATTTTTGATAAACTTGACGAACGCAAAATTTTTGTTTTGACCGATTCTTTTGTTTTCGTTACTAAAAATGCAGGGAAAAAATGGTCTAAATTAAATTTAAAACCTGCTGATAATGAGGTTTTTATTCAGATGACTCAACTTGATGACGGTTCTCTTGTGGTTTCTGGCAAAAATTGTATTTATTTCTCAAATATCAAAAAGAATATTTGGAGAAATATGGTTCCTGATTTTTTAATTAACGACTGTAAAGTAATGATTTCAAGTTATCAAAATACTCTTTTTGCGGCTGTGTATTCAACAAAAGAAACAAAAAATTTATTTTTAATTACACAAAATAAAGGTGAAAGTTGGACTATTAAACGGCATAATCTTTCTTTAAAAGATTTTGTATCAGGGATATGGGCTTTTAATGATTCTGTCATTTTTACGGGCGGTGTCAGTTTATTTTACACTGTTGATGGCGGAGTTAGTTTTAATTCTGTTAAAGGTAATATTCATCCTGATGTCAGAGACGTTTTGTTTATTGATGAACAAGATTATAAAAAAATATGTGTTGCAACTGACGGTGGTCTGTTTTACACCGAGAATTTGGGAAAAAGTTGGATTTTGCTTAGTACTGAAAGCGTTTATCAGGCATATTCGGTAGCCTGCAGTCAGAAGGACTCATGTATTTTATTTGCCGGAATGCACGACAATGGCACATTGATGCGAAATAAATCTGGTCAGTGGAAACATATTCTCGGTGGCGATGGTGCAGGTGTCGCTGTAAGTGATGACGAAAAATATCAGTTTGCATTTATTACCCAAACGCTTAAATACAGAAATTTTCAGAATTCGTGGAATTCTACTGGCATTATTACTGATTTGCTGGGAGTTAATCCTGCAGAATCAAAGAATTTTACTGATTATTTTTACGCCGGCGGTTTTTCCAAAGAATTATCAAAGGCAGTACTGTATAGTTTCGATGCTGAAAATAACCTTAAAGTAGAACTCGATTTTTCGTGGGGGTTGGTTACTTATATTGAAACTGTTGATGCTAAAAGGGAAGTTGTTTTATATGCTTCTGCAAGTATTTGGAAAAAAAAGTATTATTCTCTGAAATCTGTCGAAGTTTTTGAAGATACTGTTATTTCAACCTCGCTGATTTTTAATGAATGTGAGCAGAATACTTTAATCAGCGGAATAACTGAAAGGAATAATGCAACTGAAATTTGGATTTCTTTCAACTCTTTTGAACCTGATAAAAAAATATGGTATTCGCCGGATAGTGGAAAAAACTGGACAAATATTTCTTTAAATTTGCCAAATGTGCCTGTTTATGCTGTTTATTATTGTAAATATTGTGATTTGTTGCTAATTGGAAATGATTACGGTGTGTTTTATTTTGATAAAAACAAATGGTCAAAGTTTGGTGAAGGATTGCCGGTTGTTTCTGTTACTGATTTCGATTTTTGCGATAAAAATAAAACACTTTATATATCAACTTATGGCAGAGGTATTTGGAGTATGAATCTACAGAATTGAATTATTACAAATTAACCTGAATTTAAAATGACTACAGACTAAAAACACTATCCCAACTGTCCTGCTGGAAGCAACTTGCTTGCATTAATAGCTTGATGTTCAATTAAGAACAATATACAATTAATTGCACTTAGGGATTGTTACGAAAAAACATATTTAATAATCTATGTGAACTATGTGTCTATGTGGTTATCAAAAATATCAAAGAAATAAGTTATTTCGTAACAATTACTTAGTAAATGTAAATTTACATTCGACTTTCAATTCAAGCGAGATATTTCCAATATGACAATGAGTGGATAAATTCCACCTTAAATTCAACTATTTAATTCAAGTGCGAAACTTCAGTAAAATTATTTTAAAATTCAAAAATAAATATTTTTATTCAAAAATCAATTTTTTTATGCCTGAAATCACAATTTTAATTTTTATGAAATATGAAAAAAACATTTAATTTTAGTTGTTTTTAGAAGCTTTTAAAAATAATTGATTTTTTTTCACAAAAATTAATTTGTCGTTAATCAAAAAAAAGTTTTAACTTTGGAATGATTTTTTCGTATATTAAAACAAAGAACAAATAAAATAGCTATGAAAAAAATAGTATTACTTATAATAATTCTCTTAGGATTTTCAAGTATTTATTCACAAGGAACACAATTAGATTTTTCTATGCAATTTCAAAACACAAATAATCACGATGCGGTGATTTATCCAAACCCTATAACATCACCATCTTTTAAAGTTAAATCATATTCAGTGATTACCGACATACAAATAATGGATATGGTTGGTAAAGTTATATATTCTAAAAATGTTGAGTCATATTCCAATCAGGAAATTTTGATAAATATGCCTCAATGTAATAAAGGTGTTTATATGGTAAAAATAATTTTTGACGACAGTGAAACCGTTATTAAAAAATTACTTTATCAATAGTTTACCAACTTAGCAGAAATAAGATTTTCAGCCTCTTCCAATTTTATATATTTGTTCTTTTTCTTCAATTCATTTATTTCTTTAAGCGTATTTTCCAAAAACAAATGATATTCTGTTGATTTCAAATTAAAAGCTCTGTGATATAGGGCTTTCCTTATTTTTACGGACTGCTGCAAATCAGAAACAGTTTTTTCGTCAAAAAAAGTTTCAGTAATTTTTTGCCAGATAAAATCAACTGCCGTATTTGAAATATGAACCATATCTTCCTGATAAAAACGATAATCCCTTAGTTCGTCCATTAATAGTTCGTAAGATGGGAAATAATAAGCAAAATCAATTTTATCAATTATTTCGTTTATTGCAAGTAGCAAAGTAGCTTTACTGATTTGGTTTCCGACGGCTCCGTCTTTTAAATGCCTTACAGGACTGACAGTAAAAATAACTTCAATATTTGGATTTACTGCTTTTAAAAGTTTTAAATATCTGATATAGTCAAATGATATATCGCTGACAGTCAATAAACTGCGTCTAAAATTTGAAGATGCTTGTTTATGACAATTAGCAACTACTGTGTCTGTTTTTTTTAAATAATAAACCCAGGCAGTTCCAAAAGTTATGAACAGAAAATCAGCTTCCTGCAAAAAATCTGATGAAAAATCAATTCGGTTGTTTATTTTTGCCAGAACAGTCTCTTTTTCGTTGCTTGAAAAATCTCCGTGATGAGAATAGCTGTACCACATTTGATTGTGTGAAAACAGGTTTTTTTCGCTTATGAATTTTTTATTTGTTAAAGTCTCTAAACTGCTGAGAACTGACTCTGGATTATATATTACACCAAAAGGATTTATGTCCACATCAAAAAAATAATCTTTGAATTTTAAGCCTACATTGTCTGTAAAACAAGAGCCTATAAGCATTATTTTTTTTGAATAATCAATTTTGTTTTGATGTTTTGGTATTTCAACTTCGGTTCTGAAATTCATTCTTTAAATTTTTTACTAAATTACAAAAAAAAAATTACAAAAAGAAAATTTTATTATTTTTGGTGCTGAAATTTTAAAAACTTATGGCTCAAATATCAGAAATTATTGAATATATCGAACAAATTTTTCCTCCTTTTGTTCAGGAAGAATATGATAATTCTGGTTTTATTATCGGCAATGAAAATGATGAAGTGAAAGGTATTCTACTTGCAATTGACATTACAGAAGATGTTGTTCAGGAAGCAATAGAAAAAAAAGCAAATTTTATAATTGCACATCACCCGATAATTTTTAAACCAATTAAAAGAATAACAGGCAAAACTCATTACGAAAAAGTAATAATATCCGCAATAAAAAATAATATCTCTATATATGGTGCTCATACTTCGGTTGATAACAACTCGCAAGGAATTAATAATTACTTGTGTCAAAAATTAGGCTTACAGAATATAAAAACAATGTTGCCAAAAAAAAGTTTATTGTACAAATTAGTTACTTTTGTTCCTAAAAGTCATATAGAAATTGTCAGAAACACTGTTTTCGAAGCAGGAGCAGGTCATATTGGCAACTATGATTTATGCAGCTACAATATCGAAGGAAAAGGAACATTCAGAGCCTCTGAAAAATCTAATCCTTTTGTTGGAGAAAAAGGCAGAATTCATTTTGAAGATGAAATTAGGTTTGAAACTATTTTCCCTGTATTTTTAAAAAATAAAATTATAAATGCTCTTCAAAACTCACACCCCTACGAAGAAGTTGCTTATGATATTTATCCTTTGGAAAATAACTTTGAAAAATTCGGTTCGGGATTAACAGGTGAATTTCCAAATGAAATTGAAGAAAAAAAATTTTTGGAGTTGATAAAACAAAAATTTGAAGTAAAGGCATTGAAACATTCCGAATTTTCAGGAAAAAAAATAAAAAAAGTTGCAATTTGCAGCGGCGCAGGATATTTTTTAACAGATTATGCAATTTCTTCGGGTGCAGATGCGTTTATATCATCTGAATTCAAATATAATCATTACATAGAGGTGCAGAATAAAATACTAATAGTCGATTCAGGGCATTATGAAACAGAAGTTTTTATAAAAAATCTTTTTTATGAAATAATAACAAAAAAATTTACTAATTTTGCGGTCGAATTTTCGGAGAAATTCAAAAATCCGGTTTTTTATTTTTAAAATTATTAAAACAAGATATATGTCTGAAAAAGAAATTAAAGAAAACAAAGAAATTACAGTTAATGAAAGGCTTATAGCATTATACAAACTTCAAGTTATTGATTCAAAAATTGACGAACTACGCCGTTTAAGAGGTGATACTCCTCTGAAAGTCAAAGATTTGGAAGATGAAGTTGTCGGATTGAAAACACGTCAGGAAAAATTTGAAGCTGAAATAGAAACTTTAAATTCTCAGATAATAGAGAAAAAAAATATAATCAAAGATGCCAAAGAAAAATTAAAAAAATATAACGAACAGCAGAATAAAGTAAGAAACAACAGAGAATTTGAAGCTTTATCAAAACAAATAGAATATGAAGAGCTTGAAATTCAATTAAGCGAAAAAAGAATCAATGATTATTCAGTTGAAATTAAAACAAAAGAACAGGTTTTGCAACAAAACGAAGCCGTTATAAAAGAACGTGTCGATGATTTGGAACAAGCTAAACAAGAACTTGATGAAATTGTTTTTGAAACTGAAAAAGACGAAAACGAACTTAAAGAAATAAGAACAGAAATAGAAGAAAAAATCGAAAAACGTCTTTTAAAAGCTTATATCAGAATTCGTAAAGGTGTTCGAAACGGTCTTGCTGTAGTTCCTATTCAAAGAGAATCTTGCGGAGGTTGCTTCAACAGAATACCACCTCAAAGACAAATAGATGTTGAAAGTCATAAAAAAATTATCGTTTGCGAATTTTGCGGAAGAATTTTAATTGATGACGAAATTGTCAAATTTGTTGAAGACGAAATGAGCGATTTCAAAATTAATTTGTTAGACTAATTTTTATTTTTTAATTTTGGTTTCAAATTATTAAAGTTTAATTTTTAAAATTTATTATATGAACATTTTTTATAAAAAATCGGAGGAATATTTAAAATATAATTTATCGCCAATTGACGATGAAGACTACGAAGATGAATTTGAAGACGGAGATTTGTTTGATGATGTTGATAATGATGAATTTGATTTGGAAAACGAATCTCTTTTTGATGATTTATCTGACGAAGAAATTGACGAACTCCTTGAAGACGGCGTTGACGAAGATTTAGATGACGAATTTGATGATTCTGACGATATCGAAGAACCCAATGACGAAGAATTGGAAAACATCTTAAAAGATTTGGACATTGATGATGTTGATTTGCTTGAAGATGATTTTGAAGATATAGAGTCAGACGAATATGACGACGAATATGACGACGACTTTTCAGATGACAATTACGACGACGATTATATTAAATAATTTCCCCGAAATTTAATGAAAATTTAAGCGTGGTTGTTTAACTACGCTTTTTTATTGTATTTTATCATAATAAAAAAATATGAATATAGAAGAATTAAAAAATCAAGAAAATAAAATTGAACCAGTACATTTTATCGAAGAAATAATCAGAAAAGATTTAAGTGAAGGTAAAAATCAAGGACGACTTCATACCCGATTTCCTCCTGAACCCAATGGTTATTTACACATCGGACACGCAAAAGCAATTTTGTTGAGTTACGGACTTGCAAAAAAATATAACGGTAAATTTAACCTTCGTTTTGACGACACAAACCCGGAAAAAGAAGAAACTGAATATGTTGAATCAATCAAGGAAGACCTTAGGTGGTTAGGGGCTGATTGGGAAGACAGAGAATTTTACGCTTCTGATTATTTCGACCAGTTATTCGATTGGGCTGTAATGCTTATAAAACAAGGTAAAGCTTATGTCTGTGAGCTTAGTCCTGAACAGGTTTCAGAAAACAGAGGTACTCCTTCTGTTCCTGCAAAAAGTCCCTTCAGAGACAGACCAATACAAGAAAGTCTTGATTTGTTTCAAAGAATGAAAAATGGTGAATTCCCTGAAAATTCAATGACACTTAGGGCAAAAGTTGATTTGGCATCACCAAATATGCACATGCGTGACCCTATTATGTACAGAATAAAACACGCTTCTCATCACAGAACCGGCGATAAATGGTGCATTTATCCTACTTACGACTGGACTCACGGTCAATCCGATTTTATCGAAGGAATTACTCACTCTTTATGTACCCTGGAATTTGAAAATCACAGACCCCTTTACGACTGGTATCTCGACCAACTCACAAAACCCGGAGACTATCGTCCAAGACAGATTGAATTTGCACGTTTGAATCTGAATTATACAGTTATGAGCAAACGTAAGTTGCTGCGACTTGTTAAGGAAAAATACGTCTCAGGTTGGGACGACCCCCGTATGCCAACTGTTTCAGGCTTAAGAAGAAGGGGCTTTACTCCCGAATCTCTGAAAATTTTTGCCGAAAAAGTTGGTATTGCAAAACGCGAGAATATTATTGATTTTAGTTTATTGGAATATGCTGTACGTGAGGATTTAAACAAAAAAGCAATCAGGGTTATGGGTGTTATTGACCCGCTGAAAGTTGTCATTACCAATTATCCCGAAGATAAAACTGAGATGCTCGAAGCTGTTAATAATCCCGAAGACGAATCAATGGGCACAAGACAAGTTCCGTTTTCAAGAGTTATTTATATTGAACGTGACGATTTTATGGAAAATCCGTCTAAAAAATATTTCAGACTTTCACCAGGTAATGAAGTCAGATTAAGATACGCATATTTTGCAAAATGTACTGATGTAATTAAAAATGACAAAGGAGAAATCACAGAAATTCACTGTACTTATGACCCTGAAAGCAAGGGAGGAAATTCTCCTGACGGAAGAAAAGTTAAAGGTACAATTCATTGGGTTTCGGCAAATGATGCGGTGGAGGCTGAAGTTAGATTATACGACAGATTGTTTTTAAATGAAAGTCCTGATGATGTTGAAGAAGGAATGGATTTTATTTCAAATTTAAACCCTGAATCTTTGATTATCAAAAAAGCTTTTGTTGAGCCGTATTTGAAAAATGCAAAACCAAAAGAAAAATATCAGTTCGAAAGAATTGCTTATTTTTCGGTAGATTATGATTCAACACCTGAAAATCTTATTTTTAATAGAACTGTTACTCTGAAAGATTCCTGGTCTAAAATGAAACAATAAAAAAGGAATGTTTTTACATTCCTTTTTTATTTTAATC
>DYKL01000478.1 GCA_020722645.1 Acetofilamentum sp.
AATAATTTTCATTAAATTTTCAATTCTGAGATATGTGTTTTTGTTTAATTGCTTGGGTATTTCGGAAATTATTTTATTTTCACATAAAACATTCAGTATGTGCCTGTCCAAAATTGCAAAATTTTTATATCCGACATTTCGTAAAAAATGGCTTGCTTCTTTATAACCGATGCCTTTGATGTTTTTCACAAGAAATTCCCTTGCTTCATTTTCGTTTTTTGCCTTTGTAAGAATATCCCTTAAATTTGGTTTATATTTTCTTGCTTCAACTATAAATTTTGCCCTTGTATTCGGAAATCTGTGCTCGTTCTCCTTTAAAAATTTTGACAATTCAGCAGGCAAAAAATTTAGAAATGCATCGTTATTCTTTTCTTTTTCACAAATTCCGATACATGTTTCCGCCTTAAAATTTGCGGTTAATAAACAAAAGCACAACTCTTTAAACCAGAGTCCATTATCGCCTTTAAAATTTTCTTCAAACTCATTTATTCGTTTTTTTACCGTATTTGAAACGACTTTGTCTTTTTGAATATCTTTGATTTTTCCTTCAATTTTTAGGTAAGATAGATTGGCATTCATTTTTTTGTTCTGCTAAAATCAATTGCTGCAACAAAATCAATTGTTGCAAAATTTATCTTCTGGCCTTTTGGCTTTAGATGCGGCCATATAGTCATTTTAGCAATCATCTGACATTTCTACGACTTACGACTTACGACTTCCACAAACCATGAATATTGCAGTATATCCTTGCCGTAATGTCCTTTGATTTTATCTCAAAGTCCGCTTCAGGTTTGTTTGCAGGAGTTAAATTTTTCCTATATACATTTCCGTCTGCAATAACCTCAATAAATTCAATGTGGTGTTTTTCCTCCATCGGATGCAAAATCATACCTACCTTTACTTTTATTCCCGTTTCTGTTTTTTCAATCACGGGTAAATGTTTCTCTTTACCGGCATCTTCTGTTTTTTCTTTAAGCAATTCCATCGGTTGTCCGCAGCAAACTAGCTTTCCTGCTCCGGCATGTAAAACCTCAACTATGTTCCCACAAATGTTGCATCTGTAGATTTGTTTTTGCTCTGTCATTTTAGTTAATTTTAATTAAAATTATTTTTACTTTTAAATTTTTAATGTATTTTTAAAATATTGCCAGTGCCACGATATATGAAATATTGAAATTACTACCATTGCTATCCCTGCCTCAACATGCCAAAATAAAATGTCAAAGGGGAGTGGAATCATTGTACCAAAATTAATTTTTATTATTAAAAGAATGCCTGATAATCCTGAAATAAAAAAGGTGACAAGCAATAGCATGTTCCATATCTTTCTATGAGTTGCGATAGTGATAACATTCTTTTTTGACAGAATATAACTTATAAAATACAAAAGAATCAAAAGTAAAGAGACCGGCAAAAGATGATAGATATCTTTAGCGGCAGGTCTTTTGGCAGATTTTTCAGTTATCCCCGGCATCTCTGATTTTGCAGAGGTATTTGTTTTATTTGTTATATTCGTTATATTTGTCAGATTATCTGTTGTTAGATTATTGGTTGCATTATTTATCCTGTTTTCCGGCGCTGGCTGGGAATAATCACATATTCCATCATTATCAGTATCAATATACCTGTTGCAATCTCCGGGATAGGTATCATTAACATTGCCAAAAGGGCAATCGTCCCATGCAAAGACCGTCGCAGGCAGCAAAAGCAATAGTAATAAAACAAAGATTATTTTTTTTGTCACCATTTACTTTAATTATTGCAATAAAATTTTATTCCCGGCGTTTAATATTCTTCGGTATTATTATTCAATATTCCTCGCACTTAATCTGGTAAAAGCTTTTTTCATGGTCACAGGAAGGACACTTTTCAGGCGGTTCCGTTCCAAAATGTACATATCCGCATTCACGGCAAACCCACCAGACCTTGTTTTCTTTCTTAAAAATCGTGCCTGATTCCAACTCCTTCAAAATTTTTTTAAATCTTTCTTCATGGTGTTTTTCTGCTATGGCAATAGCCCTTATTCGTTTTGCAATTTCTGAAAAGCCCTCTTTTTCTGCAATATCGGCAAATTCCGGATACATTTTTGTATGCTCAAAATTTTCCCCTGCAATTGCCGCCTTTAAATTTTCTATGGTATTACCAAACGTTGTCGGAACATCCGCTTCAACTTTAATAA
>DYKL01000479.1 GCA_020722645.1 Acetofilamentum sp.
CAAAGGGGTAAGGGCGGAATTTTTGAAAAATAAAGGGCTTAAAATCAGCGTTTTACAGCTAAAAAGTGGTAAAAATAGGCGATTATTCCATTTATTTGTTATTGTTTTGCAATTTTATTATATAAAAATATTGCTTTTTGAGATTTTTGCTTTATGTTATTTTTGTAGTAGATTTTATATCTATAATTACTTTCGTGAAATCGTTTCGTTAGTTCGTTAATTTTTCAATTAGCGCCATCCTGAGTTACATCGAAGGAAGCAAATTGTTGAATTTCTGTTAATTATCAATCTTTATTCACACAAACATAATTCACTGAATATTCACGAATTATAATAAAATATACCGAACTATTGATACCTAAACCACATTATTTTTAGAATAATTCGAGTTAGTAAGTGTTATTATTTATGACACCTGACAATATTATTAAAAAAATAAAAAAATAATTACGAAAATATAGGTTTACATTTTTAAAAAATTAAAGTGGATAAATTTCAAAAAAAAATTATCTTTGTGTTTTAAAACAATAATTCGTTAATTTTTCAAATAGCGTCATCCTGAGTGATAACGAAGGAAGCAAATCATTGATTTTAAATCAATTACTAATTTGTTATACGTACAAAATCAATTTGCTGAATATTAACGAATTACTTCAAAATATACCGAACTATTGTTAAAAAGAAGTTTGTTTATTTAAAAAAAATTGAGATGGCACACACACTTTATTTCGGCACACCCGAACCGGATTATAATTTTATATTAGATTTGTTTTCAGAAACAAAAGTCAGAACAATCAGAACATCAACCGTTCCTTTGGTGCAGTTTTGGAAACAAACAGAACAAAGATTAAATGAATTATCTGCCGAACTTAACATAGATTGTAAAAATCAAAAACTATGTTTTGAATATCCAACAAATCCAACAAAAGGCATGGGTAAATCATCAATGACCGACTTGATGATTTTATGCGAAAACAACACAAAAGTAGCCATTGAAGCAAAATACACCGAATACGTAAAAACAAAAACAAACTCAGTCGGCACTTGGAAAAAGACAGGTACAATATCTAATAAAAAAATAGTGCTTGAATCATGGATTGAAATGATTAAACCATTTTCAAAAAATTTGAACAATATTGATGAAATAGATTATCAATTTTTTCACCGTACTGCTTCAGCTTGTTATAATTCAAAGAATGCAAATGTTGTTTATCTGTTGTTTTACGACAAAAACACCATAAATTTTCTGCCGAATTATTTAAAAGAACTTAAAAAATACATTACAGACATTAACCCAAACAACAATCTTTCTTTTTATATCTGGGAAATAGAAATTGAGTTAATCAAGCCATTGCATAACAATCCTTTTGTTGTTATGAAATCGTATGATGTTTATAATATATACAGTTCCAAATTATATAAAATATAATCAGATAAAAACGTGTCAAATTTTGCGTTTACAAACCATATATTTTCTGCAATAGCTATTAATCGCCGAAGAAAGAAATACTATTCGAAATTATCAAAAGGTAAATCTGATTTTTTATCATTTATATTGAATTTTTATTCTTTTATATTAATCCCGATTTCTTTTTTTTCGGATATTTATGCCAAAAAATTTCAAAGAAAAGGTGTAAATATTCTGACAGATGATTTTATTGAAATGATTGAGATTAATTTGAAAACTAAAAAACTCGGGAAAAGTAATGTATTAAAAGAACAGAATTTCATATTTCTGAACATAAAAAGGATTTGTTATCTGAAAAAGGTCAAAAAACTTGTCAAAATCAAAAAACTTGATGAGATTTCGGCATTGACTAATAATTTCATAAAAGACATAGAAGAAATCGAAATAAAAGATAATTGCAATATACCAATGACAAAACATCTCGCCGAATCAATCGGTTTTATGTCATTGCACGGGATTGAATACAGCCGACTAAGCAACGGAAAAACTTTGAATTTTTCTTTGTTCTTAATAAAGCTTCATTTATTAGGATTATTAACTTCTTTAAAAGCAATAGATTTAAGAGCTCAAAAATTATTTGAAGACGGCGTTGGAATAATAATAAATGACATTCCTTCTATACCTTTTACGAAAGAATTTGAAGAAATTTATCAATTAGCCAATGTGTCAATTAGCCAATGTGTCAATTAGCCAATGTGTCAATTA
>DYKL01000480.1 GCA_020722645.1 Acetofilamentum sp.
CCGGCATTTTTTTACGACCGCCGTTTTTAATTCCTATTGCCAATGCAAAAGTAAATAAAATACCTTTTAGCGAATTAGATACCGACAATGCTTGGTTCGACCAATTACGTCGTATTTTATACGATGCCGAAAATAACCGTTTTCTGATAGCAACTTCCGAAGCTCTTTATTATTCCGATGATAATTTTCAGTCGGAACTCAAAAAATTCAGCTATCAACCGCCTATGAGCGTTATGGGCGTAAATGTGTTCGAGAAATTTGCAACAGACACCTATTTAATTGGCTCATTTGAAGGTCTGTTTGTTTGGAACTCAAAAACAGGAATAACAGTCGATTACATAAAAAAAGAACCATACATAAAACCTAAAACAAAATCTCGACCAATCGGGCAATTTATGGTTACGGCATACAGCAACGATTTTTATAATTCCGAAATATTTTTCGATTATAATTCAGGTGCACAAAGCATTAACGGAAATAACTTTGCCGGTATGCCCGATAAAATATCAACCCAAAAAATATCATTATGGAATACAGCCCTCGAAATGCACACCGGCAGAATTTTTCAAAGCATTTTGGGCGATTTTTATATCCTTATAGTTCCGCTTACCGGACTTTCATTAATATTCATTTTGATAAGCGGATTTGTGGTTTGGTACAAATTATACAGAAAATCAAAAAAAATATAAATAAAAATGAAAACATTTAAAGTAACAGAAGAATGTATCAGTTGCCACGCTTGCGTTGAAGTAGCTGAAAAAAATTTTAAAATGGGTGAAGAAAAAGCCTTCGTCTATAAACAACCCGAAAATGAAGCAGATGAAAATCAATGTCAATCCGCATTAGACGTTTGTCCGGTAGGTGCTATTGAAAGTGAAGAGAAGAACATCAACACAGAAAAAAAAGAGCCTATTTTAGCAAAACACAAAGTAAAAGAAACGCTCGATAAATATCCTCAACTTAAAGATGTTTTATTGGGGTTTTCCGATAAATTTAAAAAACTGCTTAACCCTATAATTTACAATACATTGGCAAAGTTTGCAAGCTTTAACGAAGCTGCAAAAGTTAGTGGAGTATCTGTTTGCGAAATTCTACACATATTGAATAAGGCAAACGGAACAGAAGAATTATTGCATAAAGTAGCACCCGAATGCGTGAAAGATATAGATTTTGAAACCAATATTTTAGAATTAAGTGATAATATTACGTGGGAAGAAAGTTCCGAAAGGTATATTTATAATAACGACAGTATGCCTGAAATAATAAAAAAAGTTTGGAGTTTAAAACCGCAAGAAAATATTGTTATCATAAGTGTAAAAGAACCCTTTGAATTGGTGAAAACCGCAAAAGGCTTAAACCTTTTTGTAAATATTGAAAAACAAAGAGAATATAGAGTATCTGTTTTCAATCCTGAAAAAGAAAAAAATATTGATTGGCGAGAACGCAAAGAAAATTTTGAACAACTTGATGTGCGAACTATGCAAACCGACCCGTTTGATATTATTATTCAAAAAGCCTACGCAACACAGGAAGACGAAGGTTTTGTTCTTATCCAGCGATTTGAACCTTTCCCTTTAATAAATATGCTTGCCGAAATGGGTTTTGAATACGAAACCGAATATGTTTCTGAGTCGGAAGTTTGGGTTTATTTTTATAAAAAACCTATTGATACAGATGAAAACAGTGACAGCATAAAAACCGAAGTTGTTATACAATCGGCAACACCGGTTGCTTATCCTGTAATTATGCGATTGCTTCAATCTGATGTTATTCGCAAAAGTATGAAAATCAAAGAACTAAAAGTTTGGGAAGAAACAGAAAAACACCTTGCTTGGGTTACCAATGGCAAAGCAGATATAAGTTTTTCGGCATTGCTAACTTCAATTAAAATTCAAAGGTACGATATAAAAGTTCCTGCACTTTTTGTTTGGGATAATTTTGTTATTCTAACACGATACAAGGCAGAAAGTTTAAAAGACATAAAAGGTAAAATAATTTACACACCTTTATTTGCTGAGGCACCACCCACAAAAATTACAAAGTATTTGATAAAAGCCAAAGGTTTAAATCCCGATGATTTTAATTTTGCTTATGGTGAACCTTTTGGAAGACCAGAAGAAATATACGCAGCTTTTGTTCAGGGACAAGCAGATACGGTTATATTGCGA
>DYKL01000481.1 GCA_020722645.1 Acetofilamentum sp.
TTCGACATTCGTTAATCAACATTCATTATTCTTCGACATTCGTTAATCAACATTCATTATTCTTCGACATTCGTTAATCAACATTCGTCATTCATTATTCTTCGACATTCATTGTTCTTTACTTAATAATTTGCTGAACAGCATTAAGGTCTTTTAACCCACTGCCTGTAGAAAGAATAAGATTTCTGCTACCGGGTTCTGCGATATCTTCGTTAAAATAAACCATAAATCCTGCAAAAGCAGCGGCTGCTGCTGGTTCGGCAAACAATCCGGTCATTTCGCTGAGCTTTTTTGAGGCTTTCAGAATATCCGTATCTGAAACTTCAAGAATTTCACCATTGTATGCTTTTATGTAATCACGAGCCATATAGAAATTACGAGGAATATCAACAGAAATAGAATCTGCAATTGTATTTGAGGCTTTAAATTCAAAAACATCTTTGTTGATATTAGAAATAAGATTGTTGCTACCTTCTGCCTGTACAGCCACAATAATTGGCATTTTTTCAATAATTCCTATTTTCAGCAAATCTTCAAAACCTTTGTAAACACCGCTGATTATAACACCGTCTCCAACAGGCACAAAAATTCTGTCGGGTAAATTTCCGTTTAATTGCTGATAAATTTCGAAAGAAACAGTTTTTTTACCTTCAATTGTCAAAGGATTGAAAGCAGTGTTTCTGTTATACCAACCGTTTTGTTTTGTAGCTTCTATGCTCATATCAAAAGCCTTGTCGTAATTACCGTCCACTTCAACAAGTTCGGCACCGTACATTTTAATTTGAGTCAATTTTGCAATTGGAGCGGATTTAGGGACATAAATAATTGCTTTTTGTTGCTGAGCTGCACATATACCGGCAAGCGAACTTCCTGCGTTTCCGGTAGATGCGGTAACTATTGTGTCAATACCTCTTTCAAGAGCAAATGCCGAAACTAATGCAGATGCTCTGTCTTTGAAAGAATAGGTCGGGTTTTGCGAGTCATCTTTGATGTAAAAAGTAATTTCTTCGCCAAACCTGTCCATACCGTATTGATACATAGGAGTATTACCTATCTGCAGATTTGGAAGACTCATTAAATCTTTGATTGGCAATAAATCCAAAAAACCTTTTTCGGCAAGTTTATCAAAATCTTTGGGGATTCTTTCGTATTCATAAACAGTTTTCAAGACGCCTTTTGGTGGATTTAAAGCTGTGTTTTTTGTTTCGCAGTTTGGACACAAATATACTATTTCGTCTGATTCAATAACTCTGCCGCAATTTGTACATACATAATGAAATTTCATATTTGTAATGTTGTCTTTTTTATGTTTTTTAATAAGTTTGATTATTCTGATATTAATGCAAATATCATACTAAAATTTGAATTAAACAGAATAAATGTATTTTAAAAAATTGAAAAATATGAGTAAATAATTAAGTTTTTTTACTTAACTGTTTATTAAATATCTGATTTACAGTGTTTTAATATTAAGTTATGAAGATTGGCACGTAATTTGTATTTTACAATTTGTAAATAAAAAATTACAAACACAATGAGAAGAATAAAAGTAAAGTTGGCATTTAACGAAGAAAGTTATCTGAAAAGAAAGTTAGAACTTATGAAAACCGCAAAGATATTGTCGGAAGGTAAAAATTTTATAATTGTCGAAGAAGAACATTATGAAAAGGTTAGCTATATTGTTATTTTGGTAAAAGATGAGGTAGATGTTGAGAGTAAGTGAGTTATCGAGTGAAATTATTTCATTGTTAAATTGTTAAATTGTTGGCTGACTACTTTTATCATGTTATTGAGTTTTATCGTTTTATTATCCCGAAAGTGTCGAAAAACCTTTCGGTGGTTTAAAAATTTTTCAAGTTTATCGAGTTATTGAGTTATTGAATTTTTGTATTTAATACCAAGTTGCATTCATAGAGGAAATATCCGAAAATGAATGCTTACTTGTTATTATGCCGATGCAATTCAAAATAATTTCAAAAAAATTGTGCATTGAAATTATCCCTTTGAATGCAAATCGGTATAAGTCAACAGTCAGAAGAAAAAGGGATTGTCAATACAAGATGAAAAGAAAATTCTTTGAATGCAAATCGGTATAAGTCAACGGTCAGAAGTTCATTTTATAGTTTCATCAAAAAAGTTGTAAGGTTGTTGTCAGTAGAAAGGTT
>DYKL01000482.1 GCA_020722645.1 Acetofilamentum sp.
TTATACCAAACATTAAAATTTGTTACCAACATTCTTTAATAAAAGAGCCAAAAAATAAAATTCATTCTATAAGTATAGATGTGTACAATGCTTATAATAATCTAAATGCATATTATTTGATGATTTTCAATTATGACCGAAAAGAAAACACCGACAGATTAACAGTTTGGAAACGCACCCTCTTCCCAATAATCCCCTCAATAAGCTACTCCCTGAAATTCTAACTTACTATCTGTCAGACACTTTAAGAGTGTCTGACAACTTTAATTTTTTTATAAAAATTCATTTTTTTTGCATTTTTTATGAATAATTACCGATAAAAATATTTTGATTTTATGAAATATTGTATCAACTTTGAAAAAAATATTTAAACTAAAATGAATAATATAAAAATTTTATGGATTGATGATGAAATAGACCTTTTGAAAGTACAAATTCTGTTTTTGGAAGAAAAGGGATATTCTGTTGCTACTGCAAATAATGCAGAAGACGGTTTTGATATGATTCAAAATACAAATTACGATATTGTTTTTTTAGATGAAAATATGTCCGGTTTATCAGGTGTTCAAATATTACCCAAAATTAAAACCTTTGCTCCCGCTTTGCCTGTTATTATGGTTACAAAGCGTGAAGAAGAAGAGTTGATGGAAGATGCTATCGGTTCAAAAGTTGATGGTTATTTAATTAAACCCGTTAATCCCAATCAAATTTTGCTGACTATAAAACAAAAAGTTCATAACAAAAAAATTATCAGCGAAAAAACTGCTCAAAAATATCAGACAGTTTTCAAAGAACTTTCAGATGAAATTTACATTGCAAAAACTTTTGAAAACTGGGTAGAAATCTACAAAAAATTAGTTTATTGGCAATTGGAATTAGAAAACACCGAACTTTATCAGCTAAAAGAAATATTATACGAACAGAAAACCGAGGCAAACAGAGGCTTTTCAAAATTTATACAATCCAATTACCCGAAATGGCATAAAGATACTGACAATAAACCTCTGATGCTCAACGAATTATTGCGAAATAAAGTTTTACCTGCCGTAAAATCTTCCAAAAAAATTTTTTTAATTGTTATTGACAATTTGCGTTTAGACCAGTGGAAAATTTTGAAACCTACTTTTAAAAAGTATTTGAATCTTATTAACGAAGAAGTTGTCAGTTCTATTTTGCCGACAACTACTCAATACGCCAGAAATGCTTTTTTTGCTGGGCTTACACCATTAGACATTTCAAAAAGATATCCGCAATTCTGGAAAGAAGAAGCAGAAGAAGGCAACAAAAACGATTTTGAAGAGGATTTAATCCGCAATTTTTTTTCAAGAAATCGTCAGAATATCAAAATCAGTTTTCACAAAATTCTTAATGAAGATTTTGCCAAAAACAAATTCACTAATGTCAAAGGTCTGCTTTCAAACGACTTGAATGTTTTTGTTTTTAATTTTGTTGATATGCTTTCTCATGCAAAAACTAACTTGCAAATGGTCAAAGATCTTGCAAAAGACGAAGATGCATATCGTTCATTAGTTACAATATGGTTTAAAGATTCATTTTTGCAAAATTTAGTAGAAGAATTAAGTGATGAGGGAGTAACAGTATTTATTACTACTGATCACGGCTCGGTTTGTGTGAAAAATCCTCTAAAAATAATAGGAGACAGAGAATCCAGTACAAATATCAGATACAAACAAGGCAAAAACCTGAATTTTGATTCAAAGGAACTCTTTGAAATCAGAAACCCTAATGACATTGGTTTGCCGAAAACAAATATTTCGTCAACTTTTGTTTTCTCTCAAAACAATGATTTTCTGGTCTATCCGAAAAAATTTCATCATTATTCAAAGTATTACAAAGACACGTTTCAACACGGCGGTATTTCTATGGAAGAAATGCTTATCCCTTTTATTGAACTGGAATCCAAAAGCAAAAAGCAGTAATAGGATTCTGCTGTTTACATTAATTATTTGTGCGAATTAAGGTTTGAAAAAACAATGCTGAAAATTAAATTGTTATGTGTTATTTTAAATCAGGTGAAAAACACATAATTAAGGCAAATTGCCTCTGGTAGGTGTCTGTCCTGAAAGGATCTAAACCTGCTAATTAAACTTGGCTCTTTTATTAAAGAATGTTGGTAACAAATTTTAATGTTTGGTATAA